>DASQQQ010000209.1:0-14099 GCA_035643355.1 Actinomycetota bacterium
ACGGGTCTGGTCATGGTGGCGGGCGAGATCACCACGTCCGAGTACATCGACATCCCCACGGTGGTGCGGCGCACCGTGCTGGACATCGGATACACGGACGCGAACTTCGGCATCGACGGTGCCACCTGCGGCGTCGTGACCTCCATCCAGGAGCAGTCGGTCGACATCGCCCGCGGCGTGGACGATGCCTGGGAGCACCGGGGCGGCTCGGGGGACGACCTCGATGCCCTCGGCGCCGGCGACCAGGGCATGATGTTCGGCTACGCCTGCCGCGAGACCGACGAGCTCATGCCCATCCCCATCGCCATGGCGCACCGGCTGACCAAGCGTCTGGCCGACGTCCGCAAGGCGGGCGTGGTCCCGTACCTGCGACCCGACGGCAAGAGCCAGGTCAGCGTCGAGTACCGGGGCGGGAGGCCGGTGAGGGTGGACACCGTGCTGATCGCGGCCCAGCACCGCGAGGAGGTCGACGTGGAGTCGCTGCTCGCGCCCGACGTCGAGGCCGAGGTGGTGGATCCCGTCCTGCGCGAGTTCGACCTGGAGGCCGACGGCGTCCGGGTCCTGGTGAACCCCACCGGCCGGTTCGAGATCGGCGGGCCGAAGGCGGACACCGGGCTCACCGGGCGGAAGATCATCGTCGACACGTACGGAGGCATGGCTCCCCACGGCGGCGGCTGCTTCTCGGGCAAGGACCCAACGAAGGTGGACCGGTCGGCCGCCTACATGGCCCGGTACGTGGCGAAGAACCTGGTGGCGGCTGGGGTGGCCGAGCGCCTCCAGATCCAGGTGGCCTACGCGATCGGGACCGCGCACCCCGTGTCCCTGGCGGTGGATACGTTCGGCACCGAGACCGTGGATCCCCAGCGCATCGTGGAGACGGTGTGGGACGTCTTCGACTTCCGGCCCGCCGCGATCATCCGTGCCCTGGACCTGCGGCGGCCCATCTACGAGGAGACGGCCGCCTATGGCCACTTCGGCCGCAAGGAGTTCTCTTGGGAGGCCACGGACCGCGCGGATGAGCTCCGCCGCGCCCTCGCCTAGCCGCTGCCCATCCTCCGGCCCGGTCGCCGTCTGCGTCGACCGTCCGTTGCTCTCGCTCGATCGTCCCTTCACCTACGACCTGCCCGAGCAGCTCGGCGCCGGCCTCGGCTCCCTGGTGCAGGTCCCGTTCCACGGCCGCGCGGCCCGAGGCTGGATCCTCGGACCCACCGACGACGTCCCGAACCGCATGCTCCCGGTACGCAAGCTCGTGTCTCCGGTCCGCTTCTTCGACCAGGACCGGCTCCGGCTCCTGCGCTGGATGGCCGAGCGCTACATCGCCCCGCTCGCCACCGTCATCGGCCGCTCGTATCCGCCTCGGGTGGCGTCCGAGGAGGACGTGGTGGGGGTGGTGGGCGGGGGGGTCGGCGCTCCGGGATCCGGGTTCCCCTCCGCCGCTTGGCGGCTCCGACCCGGACCGCTCCGCACCGACCCCCCCGCCCGCGCGTTCGGTCCGCTCGGCCGGTATCGGGGCGGGGTCCAGCTGATCGATGCGCTGGCGGAGGGATCGGGGACGTTCGTCATGCGGACGGCGCCTGGGGACGAGCAGGGGGCGGCCGTGGAGGCGGTCGGGGCCGCGCTGGGTTCGGGGCGGACGGCCATCGTGGTGGTGCCGGAGGCGGAGCCGCTGCCGGCCACCGCGAGGGCGGTGGTGGAGGCGTTCGGGGAACGGGCCGCGCTGTTCGTGGGGGGATCCAAGCGCGCGCGGTACCGGACCTGGCTGGAGATCCTGGCGGGGCGGTACCAGGTGGTGGTGGGGACGAGGCCGGCGGTGTTCGCGCCGGTGGAGCGGTTGGGGCTCGTGTACGTGTCACGGGAGAGCCACGGGGGGCACCGGGAGGAGCGCTCGCCCGCGTACCACGTGCGGGACGTGGCGGTGGCGAGGGCGCGGCTCGAGGGAGGCGTCAGTGTGCTGCAGGCCCTGTGTCCGACGGCGGAGGCCGCCCAGCTGGGAACGACCCAGGTGGCGCCTCGGGGACGGTGGTGGCCGCCGGTGGAGGTGGTGCGGCCGGGTCCCGAGGGGAGGTCCCCGCGCCTGGTGGCGCTCCTGCGGAAGACGCGGGGCGCGTTCCTGTACGCCCCGGTGCCGGGGGCCGGGGTGGCCAGGGTCTGCCGGACCTGTGGCGAGCCCGCGGCCTGCGCCGTGTGCGGCGGGATGCTCCGTGCGGGGGCGGGTCGGATCCGCTGCGTGGTCTGCGGCGCGGATGGCCGGTGCGCCGGGTGCGGGAGCACCACCTTCGGCGTGCAACCCGGAGGCGCCGAGCGGGTGGAGGACTGGGCCCGGCGCATCGCCCCGGTGCCGGTCCGGCGGATCGGCCCGGAGGATCCACCGACGCCGCCCCCGCAGGGAGAGGTCACCGTGGGCGGGGTGGAGGCGGTCAAGGACTTCGGTCCGCGAGCGCTGGACCTGGTGGGCGTCCTGGACGCGGACCGGGCGTCCCGGCGGCCGGGGTTGGCCGCGGGGGAGCGCGCCCTGGCGGCGTGGATGGAGGCGGCGTCCTGGGTCGGCCCCGGCGGGCGGGTGCTGGTCCAGACCCGAACCCCCAACGATCCGGCCGTCCAGGCCCTCGTGATGGGCGATCCCGAGCGCTTCCGTCGTTCCGACCTCGCGCGGCGCAGAGAGGCGGGGTTCCCGCCCGGGTGGCCGGTCTTCCGGGTGGTGGGGACGGGCACGCTCGAGGCCGAGCTTCGAGCGCTGGTGCCCGCCACGCTCCTGGTCTCCGGGCTCGGGGACGAGACGGTATGCTTGCTCGCGCTCGAGCCCGGCGCCCTACCGGGCTTCGCTCGCACCGTTCGGACCCTCGCCGAGCGCGGCGTGGTGACTCGCGTGGAGGCGGAGCCCCACCTGTGAGGAGCATGGCGAGGAACGACCGATGACGATCCTGCCCATCCGCATCCTCGGCGATCCGGTGCTCCGGGAGCAGGCCCGGGACCTCGAACGGTTCGACGAGGGGCTCCGCCGCCTGGTCGATGACATGTTCGAGACGATGTACGCGGCTCCCGGCGTCGGGCTGGCCGCTCCGCAGGTGGGGGTCTCCTCGCGCTTCTTCATCTACGACGACGGCGATGGGGCCAAGGGCTTCGTGGCCAACCCGGTGTTGTCCGATCCGGCGGGCGAGGAGACCCGGGACGAGGGATGTCTGTCGATCCCCGGCCCCTTCCACCCGACCACCAGGGCGCTCTCGATCTCGCTGCGGGGGCAGGACCTGCGAGGAGCGCCCCTCCAGATCCGCGCCGAGGGGCTCTTGGCGCGGATCTTCCAGCACGAGACCGACCACACGCAGGGCCGCCTGTACATCGATCGGCTGGACGATGATGGCCGGCGTGAGGTGATGCGCCAGCTCCGCGAGGCCGAGCTCCGCCGCAAGCAGGAGGGGTCCCGGCGCCTGTAGGCGGAGGCGGACCGTATCCTGCGTTCCGTGGCACCTCGGTCGCTGCGTGTGACGTTCCTGGGCAACGATCCCTGGTCGGTTCCCAGCCTGGAGGCCGTGAGGGGTTCCGGGCACCGCGTGGGCCTGGTCCTGACCCGGGGCCCGAGGCCCGGCCGCCGCGGGAGCGGGTCGATCCCCACGGCCGTGGCCCAGGCGGCCACGCGCCTGGACCTGCCGCTGACGGAGGCGGACACGGTCCGAACCGGGCGTGGTCTGGAGGCCCTGACGGGCTCGTCCCCCGAGGTCTTGGTCGTGGTGGCCTACGGGGAGATCCTGCCCCCGAGCGTGCTCGAGCTGCCCACCGTGGCCGCCGTGAACGTGCACTTCTCGCTCCTACCGGAGCTGCGGGGCGCGAGCCCCGTGCAGCAGGCCCTGCTCCGGGGCTTCGAGCGCACCGGCGTCACCACGATGCTGATGGAGGAGGGGCCGGACACCGGCCCCATCCTCCGGCAGCGGGCCGAGCCGATCCGCGACGAGGACGACGCCGGACGGCTGGGGGGGCGCCTGGCCCGGATCGGCGGCGACCTGCTGGTGGCCTCCTTGGAGGATCTGGCCGAGGGCACGGCACGGCCGAGGCCCCAGGACGCGTCGAGGGCGACGTTCGCCCCCAAGCTGCACCCCGAGGACCGACGGATCGACTGGCAGGTCCCGGCGGAGGACGTCGTGAACCGGGTGCGGGCGTTCGGGCCCGAGCCCGGCGCCCTGACCGCGTTCCGGGGCGCCCCCCTGAAGGTGCTCCGGGCGGCCGCGAGCCCCGAGCGGGGCTCGCCGGGCGTCGTGGTCTCGGCGGGGGAGGGCGGGCTCGTGGTGGCCGCCGCCCGAGGAGCGGTGGCCCTGCTCCAGGTGGCCCCCGCCGGGAAGCGGGAGATGAGCGGGGTGGCCTTCGTGCGGGGCCGCCGACCCCAGCTCGGCGAGCGGCTGGCGTGAGCACCGCGCCCTCGGCGCGAGAGGTGGCCCTCCGGGTGGTGCTGCGGGTGGTCGAGCACGACGGCTACTCCAACCTGAGCCTCGGATCGGCTCTGGCCGGGTCGAGCCTGTCGGCGCAGGACCGAGCCCTTGCCACCGACCTGGCCTACGGCACCCTACGACGGCTGCCGTGGCTCGATCGGGCTCTGGGCCCGCTCCTGGTCCGTCCGTTGGATCGGGCCACGCCCCGGGCTCGAACGCTGCTCCGGATCGGCGCCTACCAGGTCCTCTGCACGCGGATCCCGCCCCACGCCGCGGTCGGGGAGACCGTGGCGCTGGCCGGCCCCCGCGAGCGGGGCTTCGTGAACGCGGTGCTGCGGCGGCTGGCGTCCGATCCCCCGGGCCCGCCGACCGGCGGCTCGGACCAAGAGGTCGCCCTGCGGACCGGGCTGGCCCCGTGGGCCGTCCGCGAGCTCCGCCGCCTGGTGGGTCCCGAGGCCGAGGGCGCGGCCGGCGCCCTCGGCGAGCGGGCGCCGCTCACGATCCGGACCAACACCTGCCGGATCGGGGTCGACGAGCTCGCGCGTCGGCTGGCTGAGGCGGGGTTGGAGGCACGTCCAGGCACCATCCACCCCGGATCCCTCCTGCTCGAGGGAGGGAACCCGTCGAGCCTCCCAGGGTTCCGGGAGGGGTGGTTCGCGGTGCAGGACCAGGCCTCGTCCTTCGTGGTCGCCGCCCTGGCTCCCGAGCCCGGTCACCGTGTGCTCGATGCCTGTGCCGGCCCGGGAGGGAAGACCGGGCACCTGGCCTGCCTGGTGGGCCCCGAGGGACTCACGGTCGGCGCCGACGTCTCGCCGGCGCGGGCCGGCCTGGTGCGGACCCAGGCCCACCGGCTTGGCGTAGGGGTCCAGGTCCTGGCGCAAGACGCTCGACGACCGGCCCTGCGCGGCTCGTTCGACCGGGTGCTGGTGGACGCGCCCTGCTCCGGCCTGGGATCGGCCCGGCGGCGCCCCGAGCTGCTGTGGCGGCCCCGGCGGCAGGAGCTGTCGCACCTGGCCCGACTCCAGGTCGCGATCACCGCCTCGGCTGCCGAGCTCCTGGCCCCCGGCGGTCGCCTGGTCTACTCGGTCTGCACCTTCCCCCGCGCCGAGACCGACGCCGCGTGCGACGCGATCCTGCGCCACCGCCCGGACCTGGAGCCCGAGGAGCTGTCCGGGCCGGACGGTCCCGGTCGCCGGATCCGCCTGTGGCCGCACCGGCACGGCACCGACGCGATGTTCGTGGCCGCGTTCCGCCGGCGCTCCACCTGAGCCCGTACGGCCGCGGATACAATCCGCCCGTGGGGAAGCTCTCGGTCTCGATCCTCGGCTGCGACCTGGCCGAGCTGGCCGATCAGGTCAAGTTGGTCGAGCCCCATGCCGACCTCATCCACGTCGACGTCATGGACGCGCACTTCGTCCCCATCGTCACGTTCGGATCGGTGGTGGTCGCCTCGCTGCGGCCGAGGACGGGACTGGTCCTGGACGGCCATCTGATGGTCGACGCACCGACGGTCCTGTTCGAGGACCTGGCCGAGGCCGGCATGGACCGGGTGACCTTCCACGTCGAGGCTGTGGAGGACCCCGACCCGGTGATCCGCAAGGCCAGGGGGGTGGGCATGGGCGTGGGGATGACGATGAACCCCGGGACCCCGGTGGACGCGCTCTACCCATTCCTGGAGGAGCTCGACAACGTGATTGTGATGAGCGTGAACCCGGGGTGGGCCGGGCAGGCGTTCATCCCCGAGGCCCTGCCCAAGCTCGAGCGGATGCGGCGCGAGCTGGACCGGCGGGGGCTCGACCCCGACCTGCAGATCGACGGTGGGGTGAAGAAGGACAACGCCCGGCGCTGCGTGGAGGCCGGGGCGAACGTGCTGGTGGTGTCCTCGGGGATCTACGCGGCCCAGGACATCCCGGCCGCCGCACGCGAGTTCGCGGCGATCGCGAGGGGGGCGGCCTGATGCCCGAGACGATCCTGGTCGTGGACGATGATCCCGACATCGCTCGGTTCGTGGAGGTGAACCTGCGCTCGGCCGGCTACGAGGTGGCCGTGGCCTCGGACGGCGAGGAGGCGTTGTCCCGAGCCATGGAGCTCCGCCCGGACCTCGTGCTGCTGGACGTGATGATGCCCAAGGTCGACGGGTTCGAGGTGGCCCAGCGGCTGCGTCGGAACCCACAGACCGCCAACACCTCGATCATCATGCTGACCGCCAAGGCCCTGTCCACGGACAAGGTCCTGGGGCTCACCGCGGGGGCGGACGACTACATCATCAAGCCGTTCGACCCCATCTAGCTGCTGGCGCGGGTCAAGGGGACCCTCCGCCGGGCCAAGGAGATGCGGAACCTGTCCCCCCTCACCGGCCTGCCCGGCAACATCCGGATCCAGGAGGAGATCGAGCGCATGGTCCGCGAGGGCCGGCCCTTCGCCGTCCTGTACTCGGACCTGGACAACTTCAAGGCCTACAACGACCAGAAGGGGTTCGTGCGGGGCGACCGGCTGATCCAGACCACGGCCCGCATCATCCAGGACGCCGTGGTGGAGTTCGCGGGATCCGAGGGCTTCGTGGGGCATGTGGGGGGGGACGACTTCGTCGCTATCGTCCCGCCCGGTGTGGCCGAGGGCACCGCCAAGCGCATCGTGGATCGTTTCGACGCGGTGGTGCACGGGTTCTATGAGGAGGAGGACCTGGCCCGCGGGTACGTGGAGGTCGAGGACCGCAAGGGAGTCCTGCAGAAGCTGCCCCTGGTCGGGGTGTCCGTGGGCGTGGCCACCACGGCACGGCGGGGGTTCGCCCACTACGGGGAAGCCGTATCGGTGGCCACCGAGATGAAGCAGTTCGCCAAGCGTGACACCGGCTCCTCCTACGCGGTGGACCGGCGCACCGCCGGGTAGGCCTGGCCCAACCGACCGCCGCGTCCCTATACTGGGGCAGAAGCTCGTTCTCGGGGCGGGGTGCAAATCCCCACCGGCGGTGAGAGTCCGCGACCCCCCGGCAGCCGGTCGGGGGTTGACCCGGTGAGATCCCGGGACCGACCGTGAGAGTCGGGATGGGAGAGGACGGGCGGGCCGGTGGCGGTCGCCGCGGCCTGCGCCCTCGTTCCTTCCTGCGCCGCGTCCCCGGTGAGGTGTGACGTGGACGACCGTGCGTACGTGGAGCGGGCCCTGGGGCTCGCGGAGCGGGGGAGGGGCATGACCTCTCCGAACCCCATGGTCGGCGCCGTGGTGGTGGCCGACGGTCGCATCGTGGGTGAGGGTCACCACGAGGGCCCGGGGCTGCCTCATGCCGAGGTGCTCGCCCTGCGCGACGCGGGGGAGCGCGCTCGGGGGGCCACGCTGTACACCACGCTCGAGCCGTGCGATCACTTCGGCCGAACCCCACCGTGCACGCGCGCGATCGTGGAGGCCGGGGTCGCCCGAGTGGTCTCGGCCATGGGCGACCCGAACCCGGCCGTGAACGGACGGGGTTTCGCCGTGCTCGGGGACGCCGGCATCGAGGTTCGCTCGGGCGTGCTGGCCGACGTGGCCGAGCGGCAGAACCAGGCGTACCTGAAGCACGTCTCCACCGGGCTGCCCTTCGTGACGTGGAAGATGGCCGCCTCCCTGGACGGCAAGGTGGCGGCTCGGGACGGCACCTCCCGCTGGATCACGGGCCAGGCCGCCCGCCGCGACGTGCACCGGCTGCGGGCCTGGTCGGACGCCATCCTCGTGGGAGCCGGCACCGCCCTGATGGACGACCCCTCCCTGACGGTGCGGGACCCCGAGTACCGGGGACGCCCACCCCTGCGGGTCCTGCTGGACGCCCGGGGACGGGTCCCCGAGACCGGGGACCTGTTCGACGACGCCGCGCCCACCCTGGTGGCCACCACCGAGCAGGCCCCGCGCGAACGCCGGGACGCCTGGCGGGCCCGCGGGGCCGAGGTCGTCGAGTACGAGCCCGAAGCCGGCCTGGTCCCGCTCGGGACGCTCCTGCGCGACCTGGGCAAGCGCGACGTCCAGGGCGTGTTGCTGGAAGGGGGCCCCACGCTGGCCTGGGCCGCGGTGGAGGAGGGGGCGGTGGACAAGGTGGTCGTGTACCTGTCACCGAGGCTGATCGGCGGTCGGGACGCGCCCAGCGTCCTGGGCGGTCGGGGGTTCGCGCCGGTGGGCGCAGCGCTGGGGCTCCGGATCTGGTCGTTCGATCGGGTGGGCGAGGACCTACGGGTGGAGGCCGATGTTCAGCGGGATCGTTGAGGAGCGGGGGGCCGTCGGCGTGGTCGAGCCTCACCGGCTGGTGGTGCGGTGCCGGACCGTGCTGGAGGACTCGGACCTGGGGGCCTCGGTGGCGGTGAACGGGGTGTGCTTGACCGTGGTCGAGCGCACCGCCGACACCCTGACCTTCGACGTGTCCGAGGAGACCCGGTCCCGCACCAGCCTGGCTCGGCTCTCGCCCAACGATCCGGTGAACCTGGAGCGTCCGGTCACGCTGATGACGCGGTTGGGGGGCCACCTGGTGCAGGGGCACGTGGACGGGGTGGGCCGGGTGGTGAGCCTCGAGCGGGACGAGCTCGGCGGGGCCCTGGTGCGGGTGCGCCCGCCGGCCGAGCTGCTGCGCTACCTGGTGGAGAAGGGTTCGGTGGCGGTGGACGGGGTGAGCCTCACCGTTGCCGGCCCGCCGGATGAGGCGTTCTCGGTGGCCCTGATCCCGCACACGCTGGCGGTCACCACGCTGGGGACCGCCGCCGTGGGCGACCCGGTGAACCTCGAGGTGGATGTCATGGCCAAGTACGTGGAGCGGCTGCTGAAGGCGACCGACCAGGGTCGCGGAACGACGGAGGGGATGGTGGATCGGTGAGCGAGACGGAGCAGGTGGTGGGCCGGGGGGTGTTCGCCTCGATCGAGGAGGCGATCGAGGACATCCGGGCGGGCCGCATGGTGATCGTGGTGGACGATGCCGACCGGGAGAACGAGGGCGACTTCGTGATGGCGGCCGAGAAGGTGACGCCCGAGGCGGTCAACTTCATGGTCACGAACGGTCGGGGCATCGTGTGCATGCCGGTGACGGCGGAGCGCCTGGACCACCTGGGGATCCCGCTCATGGTCACCCGGAACAACGAGAGCCACGGCACGGCCTTCGCCGTCTCGATCGACGTCAAGGACCGCACCACCACCGGCACCAGCGCCTACGACCGGGCGGCCACGGTGCGAGCCATCACCGATCCCGACCTCACCCACGACGACATCCGGATGCCCGGGCACGTCTTCCCGCTCATGGCGCAGGAGGGCGGGGTGCTCCGCCGCGCCGGGCACACCGAGGCCTCGGTGGACCTGGCTCGGCTGGCCGGGCTGTTCCCCGCCGGCGTCCTGTGCGAGGTGCTGCACCCCGACGGCACGATGGCGCGGATGCCCGAGCTGGTGCGGGTGGCCCGTGAGCACGCTCTCTCGCTGATCTCGATCGCCGATCTCATCGCGTACCGACGACGGACCGAGCGGCTGGTGCGGCGCGTGGCCGAGGCCAGGATCCCCACCGCCCAGGGCGAGTTCCGGGCCGTGGCCTACGAGAGCGCCGTGGACGGCATGACCCATCTCGCGCTGGTGGCCGGGGAGATCGGGGAGGGGGAGAACATCCTGGTCCGGGTCCACTCCGAGTGCCTGACCGGGGACGTGTTCGGGTCCCTGCGGTGCGATTGCGGATCTCAGCTCCAGGCCGCGCTGGCCTCGGTGGCGAAGGAGGGCCGGGGCGTGGTCCTGTACATGCGCGGGCACGAGGGGCGGGCCATCGGGCTGACCCACAAGCTGCGAGCCTACGAGCTGCAGGAGGAGCAGGGGCTCGACACGGTGGAAGCGAACCAGGAGCTGGGGTTCCCGGCCGACCCGCGCGACTACGGGATCGGCGCGCAGATCCTGGCGGATCTGGGGGTCCGATCCATGCGGCTGCTCACCAACAACCCGTCGAAGCGAGCGGGTCTGGAGGGTCACGGCCTGTCCATCGTGGAGCGGGTCCCGATCCTCACCGAGCCGACGCCTCACAACATCGACTACCTGCGGACCAAGCGGACGAAGCTCGGGCACATCCTGGATCACCTGGGCCCGGAGGACCCCATGGAGCGGGCGCTGCACCTGCCCGCCGCCACCGAGGGACCCTGATGCCCGAGGTGCGGGGAGAGGCCGAGGCCCAGGGCCGCCGCTTGGCGGTGGTGGCTTCCCGCTTCAACGGGATCGTCGTGGCCAAGCTGCTGGACGGGGCGCTGGAGGGGTTGCGCAGCCGCGGGGCCGGTGAGCCGGACATCGACGTGGTCTGGGTCCCGGGAGCCTTCGAGCTGCCCCTGGTCGCCCGGCGGATGGCGGGGTCCGGGCTCTACGACGCGGTGGTCTGCCTGGGAGCGGTGATCCGGGGCGAGACCCCCCACTTCGACCACGTGGCCCAGCAGGCCGCGGAGGGCATCCGCCGGGCCGGCGAGGCCACGGGCGTGCCGGTGATCTTCGGCGTCCTCACCACCGACACGTTCGAGCAGGCCATGGACCGGGCCGGGGGCACGCACGGCAACAAGGGGTGGGACGCGGCGATGGCGGCCATGGAGATGGCCTCGCTCCTCGACCGGTTGCCGAAGGAGGGATCGCCATGATCATCGACAAGCCCTGGGGCAAGGTCGTGACGTACGCGCTGAACCAGCCCGCGTCCGTGCGGATCATCACCGTGGAGTCCGGTCAGGAGACCAGCGTGCACTACCACCAGATGCGCGACGAGATGTGGGTGGTCCTGGACCCCGGTCTCAGCCTGCAGATCGGCGAGCGCCTGGTGGACCCAGATCCGGGGGAGGAGTTCATGGTGGCCGCGGAGATCACCCACCGGATCACGAACCACGGATCGTCCCGGGGGCGCGTGCTGGAGATCGCCTACGGGTACACCACGGAGGACGACACCCAGCGGTTGGAGGATGATTACGGACGACCCCTGGAGCCCGACTGGTGAGCCCGATCGAGGCCAGGCGCGAGCGTCGTTCCCCCGTTGTGCCGCAGCATCACGCATGCTACGCTCGCGCGGCTTTGACCCCAGGAGGTCGGATTGGCAACGCAGGGCACCGTCAAGTGGTTCAGCAACGAGAAGGGCTACGGGTTCATCTCCCGGCCGGACGGCGAGGACATCTTCGTCCACTTCTCGGCCATCCAGATGGATGGGTTCAAGACCCTGACCGAGGGACAGGAGGTCGAGTTCGACGTCGTGGACGGGCCGAAGGGCAAGCAAGCCGCGAACGTCCACGCCGCCTCCTGAGATCGGCCGGGCCGCCGGCCGTCGACACCGTCCGTGGGCGCTCCTATACTTCCCGAGAACGGTTCAGCGTGCTCACATCGGCACCGGCCCCGGTCGGTGCCTTCTTGTCGCAGGAGGTGATGCGGGGTCTCGGCTGATCCGCGCATAAACGACCGGATCCGGGCACCGCAGGTGCGTCTGGTCGGGCCCGACGGCGCCCAGATCGGCATCGTTCCGACCCAGGCCGCCCTCCGGCAGGCCCGCGATCTGGACCTGGACCTGGTGGAGGTGGCTCCGCAGGCCAACCCGCCCGTGTGCCGGATCATGGATTACGGAAAGTACAAGTACGAGCGGGACATCCGGCAGAAGGAGGCCCGCAAGAAGCAGGCCCGGGTCGAGGTCAAGGAGATCAAGTTCCGTCCCAAGATCGACCCGCACGACTATGCCACGAAGAAGGGGCACGTGGAGCGGTTCCTGCGGGCCGGGGCGCGGGTCAAGGTCACCATCATGTTCCGGGGGCGCGAGATGGCGCACACGGAGCTCGGTCGGAAGATCCTGGATCGCTTGGTGGCGGACCTGGAGGGCAGGGCCGTGGTCGAGTCCACGCCCAAGCAGGACGGACGCAACATGGTGATGGTGATCGCCCCGACGAAGAAGCAGCCCGCGGGCAAGCCCGAGGAGCCGGCGGTCACCAGGGAGCAGGGATGACGACATGCCGAAGATGAAGACGCACCGCGGAGCCGCGAAGCGGTTCCGTGTGACCCGGACCGGCAAGGTGCTGCACCGGAAGGCCACCGGGAACCATTTCCTGATGAAGAAGAGCGGCAGCCAGCGACGGCGCATCGAGGGGATGACCGAGGTCACCGCCGAGCGCCGCACGGTCCGGCGCCTGCTCGGGGAGTAGATCATGGCCAGGGTCAAGCGATCGGTCCACGCGAAGAAGAAGCGCCGGGAGATCCTCTCCCAGGCCAAGGGCTACTACGGCTCTCGCTCCCGCCGGCTCCGCGTGGCCAAGGAACAGGTCATGCACTCCGGGCGGTACGCGTACCGGGACCGCCGAGACCGCAAGGGTCAGTTCCGGCGCCTGTGGATCGCTCGGATCGGCGCCGGCGCCAGGCAGAACGGCATGTCGTACTCCCAGCTGGTCCACGGGTTGGACAAGGCCGGTGTCGAGCTGGACCGGAAGATCCTGGCGGACCTGGCGGTCAACGATCCCAACGCGTTCGCCGGCCTGGTCCAGACCGCGAGGGACGCGCTCGCCGTCTGAGTCCTCGGCCGTTCTCGGGCGGGGAGGTCGCGAGGGTCGCCTCGGAGGGGGCATCGTGATCACGTCGCTGAAGAACCCGAAGGTGGCGGCGGCGATCAAGCTCAAGAAGCGAGCCTTCCGCGACCGCGAGCGCCGGTTCCTGGTCGAGGGTGCCCAGGCGATCGGCGAGGCGCTGTCCTCGGCCGGCGGGATCTCTCAGCTCGTGCGCTCCTCGGACCTCCACCCGGTCGTAACCCGCGCCCGGGAGGCGGGGGTGGAGGTCGTGGAGGTCTCGGAAGCGGTGATGGCCAAGCTCACCTCGACCGTGACCCCCCAGGGGCTGGTGGCGGTGGCACCGTACCTGGACGTGCCGCCGGATGCGGTGCCGGAGCGGCCCGGCTGCGTGGCCGTCCTTCATGCGGTCCGCGATCCCGGGAACGCGGGGACGGTGCTCCGCTCCGCGGACGCGGCCGGCGCCGACGCGGTGATCTTCTCCGACTCCTCGGTGGATCCGTACAACCCCAAGACCGTCCGCGCCTCGGCCGGGTCGCTGTTCCATCTGCCCGTGGTCCGCGGCGCTCCCACCCCGGCGGCCGTGGCCGCGTTGCGGGGCCGCGGGTGCAGGGTGCTGGCGATGGACGCCCGGGGGCAGGCGGACCTGTACGGGATGGACCTGAGCGGGCCGGTCGCCTTCCTCTTCGGCAACGAGGCCTGGGGTCTGCCGGGGGAGGTCGCCGCGCTGGCCGATGGGATGGTGCGGGTGCCGATCGCCCGCCGCGCCGAGTCGCTGAACCTGGCTGCCGCCGCCTCCGTGTGCCTGTTCGAGTGGGCCCGGCAGCGCCGGCAGGGTCGTCGCTCGGCCCTGGAGACCGTGATCGCCTCCGCCGCCCACGACATCCGGTCACCGCTGACCGCCATGAAGGGTTTCGGCTTCGCGCTGTCCAGCCGGTGGGAGCAGATGAGCGCCGAGCACCGTTCGCTGATGTTGCAGGGCATCGTCCACGACACCGACCGCATGAACATCATCGTCCGCCAGCTCGTGGACGCCGCCCGGATCGTGGCCGGGAACCTCGAGCTCTTCCCCCAGCTGGTCAAGCTCGAAGAGCTCGTGGCCCGGGTGGCCGAGGAGCGGCGCGGCGATCCCGGGCATCCCGCGGTGCGATGGACCGGGGGCCGGGTGCGCGCGTTCGTCGATCCCGACCGGCTCCAG
>DASQQQ010000210.1:0-2091 GCA_035643355.1 Actinomycetota bacterium
CTTCGTGATCTCCGAGTACGGGGCGGCGATCTGGTGCGATCCCAACGTCTGGATCCCCGAGGCACGCCGCCTGCTGCGCCACGGCGGTTCCCTCGTGTTCCTCGGGAGCGCGCCGCTGGCGATGGTGTGCACGCCCCTGGACGGATCGGTGCCGAGCACCGAGCGGCTCGAGCGCCCCTACTTCACCCTGCACCGCCTCGACTGGCGTGACGCCATCGACGACCCGGGCGGGATCGAGTTCAACCTGCCGATCTCGGGCTGGTTCCGGCTGTTTCGCGAGACCGGCTTCGACGTCGTCGACTTCGTCGAGCTCCAGGCTCCCGTTCCGGGGCCCGAGGTCAACTTCTTCGTGACCGCCGACTGGGCACACCGCTTCCCGTCGGAGCAGGTCTGGAAGCTCCGGAAGCGCTAGAGATCTCGACGGGATCGCCGGACGGGCCCGACCGTCCGGCCCACTCGGCCGACGCCAGGCCGTCAGGCCGGTGACCAGCTGCCGTCGAGGTCGTCGCCCTTGGCGCGTCCCTCGTCGGCCAGCTTCCGCAGGTGCGCCCACACAGAGAACCGGGCCCAACGGTGCAGC
Organism: Actinomycetota bacterium; assembly: GCA_035643355.1. Classification (GTDB taxonomy): domain Bacteria; phylum Actinomycetota; class UBA4738; order UBA4738; family HRBIN12; genus DASQQQ01. Next base: position 581 of record DASQQQ010000210.1, read on the forward strand.
TCGGTGGGAACGTCGACGTAGATGTCCTCGACCAGCTCGGTGACGGTGGCCGTCCCCCGGGCCGCCAGGGTATCCACGATCTGTTGCTCCCGGGCCAGCCGGTGCTCGATGTACTCGTCCACAACGCCCATCGGGTCGGTGATGACGTGGCCGTGCCCGGGGGCGATGGCTCGCAGGCGCGGCCGGATGTGCTTGAGCCGTTCGAGCGAGGCCAGGTAGGCCGCCATGTCGCCGTCGGGCGGCCGGATGACCACCGTGGAGCCCTGCATGATGTGGTCGCCCGTGAAGAGGGTGCGCTCCTCGTTGAGCAGATAGCAGAGGTGGTTGGAGGCATGGCCCGGGGTGTGGAGGGCCGTGAGGTGGAACTCGGTCGCCTCGATGATCGATTCGTCACCGAGCTGGCCGTCGATCCGCACCTTGCCCTTGCCCTCACCCCCGTCGAACGCCAGGATCTCGGCGCCCGTCCGCTTCTTGAGCCCGACGGCGCCGGGCGAGTGGTCCTCGTGGGTGTGGGTGAGCAGGATCCAGCGGATGCGGTCGCCGCCGCAGCCGGCGATGGCGTCGAGGTGCTCGGCGTCCCCCGGACCGGGATCGATCACCGCGATCTCGTCGATGCCCACCAGGTAGGTGTTGGTTCCCGGCCCGGTCATCAGCCCGGGGTTGTGGGCGACGATGCGGCGCACCATCGGCGAGAGGGCGCTGGCCACGCCGTAGACGATCGGCTTGGGGGCGTCGACCGCCGTCTGGTCAGTGGCCTCGTTGGTCACGCCGGGCCCCTCAGCTCCCCTCTGGCGGGCGCTGACGTCGGGGGCTCCTCCCAGCTCTCGACGTCCCAGACGTCGTCGGTGGCCGACCCCCGTGTGCGGGGGCCACGGGGCCCGAACACGGTGACGCGGCCGCGCCCACGCTCGGCCAGCCATCGCATGAGCGGCCGGCGGACGGCCGCCCGCGTGGGTGGCAGCAGGAGCAGCAGGGCCACGAAGTCGCTGATGAAGCCGGGAGCGATCATCAGGGCGCCGGCGAGCAGGATCAGCGCGCCGTTGGCCACCTCGCGGCTCGGCATCTCGCCGCCGGCGATGGCGGTCTGGATGCGCCGCAGCGTAGTGAGGCCCTGGTGCTTGGCCAGCCACCCACCGACGATCGAGACCGCGATGAGCAACCCGATGGTGTCGAGCACCCCGATCGCGCCGGCCACCTGGACGATCACGGCCAGCTCAGCGATGGGGGCGACCAGGAAGAGCAGTACGAGCAGGAGAGCCATGTGCCGTTGGATCGGTGCGGGTGAGGATCGGCGATGTGTCGGGCGGGCGGACACCTCGAACGGTGGCGACCGGACGTCCACTCAGCCTACCGCCAGGTCATCCCAGCCCGATGGGCGCCCCTGGTGCCGCCGGGCTCGGGGGTGTGACCCCCTTCACACGCCGGCTACCAGGGAGTAACATGTCCGGAAGGTACGGGGGGCTCTACTCGTACCGGGGTGGTTGCAGCGTCGCAGGCGAAGGGGGAGAGCA
>DASQQQ010000211.1:0-4238 GCA_035643355.1 Actinomycetota bacterium
TCCCTGCGGCCTGGCCGAGGAGGGCGTGGCCAGCCTCTCGGGGATCGCCGGACGAACCATCACCGTGGCCGATGCCGTCCTGCCGGTCCTCCGTCACTTCGAGCGAGTCTTCGACGTCCGGCTGCGGTCGGCGGCCGAGGAGGCCGAGGCCTTCGCCGATGCCCCCCTCGCGTCCTGAGCGCGGTCAGGCGTCGGCCACGAGGACGTACTGGGGCACCTGCTCGAGCCAGCCGAGCAGTGGCCTGGAAGCGATGCGCCGCGCCCACTCCACGTCCCGGAGGCGCCGGATCCGGCTCCCCCTCCAACCCGCCCGGTAGACCGCGTGGATCAGCGGCTCCGCCGAGGGCGACCGCCCGAGCGGGAGCTGGGACAGGATCTCGGGGTCGTACTCGGCATGGTGGTCGTGCGGGATCCCGTACAGGCGGACCAGGACCTCGGCGGCCCTCCGCTTGACCCGCTCGGGCAGATCGTCCTTGCCCCAGATCCCCTCGAAGAGCACGAGCCTGCCGCCCGGCGCCACCGATCCCCTCCAGGCCCGGAGCGCCCGATCCGGATCCGGGAGCGTCCACAGCATGTGCCGCTCCATCACCGCGTCGAACGGGCCCGGCGGCGGCTCTTCGGCCGGCCCCACCACGAAAGTCGCCCTCACCGCGCGCTCAGCGGCCTTGTGCTGAGCACGCTCGAGCATCAGCGGTGACAGGTCCAGGGCCGTGACCTCGTACCCGAGCTCGGCCGCCAGCATGGTCATGGAGCCGGTGCCGGCTCCAACGTCCAGAACCCTGGCTCCCCGGGCCGGCAGGGCCGCGGACAGGGCCGCGCGCCAGGCTGCCGCCTCGAGCGGATCGGAGGCTGCGTGCGAGGGCGAGTGGTCGTAGACGGCCGCGTCGGCGTCCCACCACTCCCGGATGCGATCGTGGATCTCGGCCACCGTCGCCTCAGAGGATCAGAACAGGGCGTTCGCCAGCTTGCGTCGGTACTCGACCACGAGCGGGTCCTCGTCGCCCAGGACCGTGAATACCTCGAGCATCGCCTGCCGGGCGTCCGGATCGTCGCGCAGGGCCCCGATCATGCCATCCAGGGCCTCCCGCCACCTGCCCTGCGAGGCCAGGCGCTTGGCCGAGGCCAGGGTGCCAGGCTCCCGGTCCTGCGCCCACTCCCTCAGGGTGATGGAGGCCAGCGTGCGCTCGGCGTCGGGGTCGGGCAGCAACGGCATCAGCGTCTGACGAGCCTCGTCCAGGTCTCCTCGCTCGGACAGGATTCGTCCCAGTCCGAGTCTCGCCGAGCGGTTCCCCGCGTCGGCGTCGAGCGCCTCGCGGTACCGTCGCTCGGCCTCCTCGGCGTCGCCCGAGCGCTCCTGCTGCTCCGCTTCCTCGGCCACCAGATCGGCGTCGGTGGGCAACAGACGATCGACGAACTCGTTCACCATGGGCTCCGGAACGGCACCGATGAACCCGTCCACCGGCTTCCCGTCCTTGAACGCGATCACCGTGGGGATGCTCTGCACGCCGAACTGCGATGCCGTGTACGGGTTCGCGTCGACGTCCAGCTTGGCCAGCAGGAACTGCCCGCCGCGCTGCTCCGCCACCCGCTCCAGCATGGGACCGAGCGTCTTGCAGGGACCACACCAGGACGCCCACAGATCCACCACCACCGGGCGCTGCTTCGATCCCTCGACGACCGTCTGCATGAAGTCGGCGTCGGTCACATCTACGACGGTCTGCGTTCCCTGCATCATGTCCATCTCCACATCACCCTCCACCACTGTACCGTTCAACCCTTGAACCGCTTGAGCCGGAGCGAGTTCGTCAGCACCGAGACCGACGACATCGCCATGGCGCCGCCAGCGATGATCGGGTTCAGGAACCCCAGCGCCGCCAGCGGGATCAGCACCACGTTGTAGCCGAACGCCCAGAACAGGTTCTCGGCGATCGTCCGGAAGGTCCGGCGCGATAGGCGGATCGCCCGCACCACGCCCGGCAGGTCACCCTTGATCAACGTGATGTCGGACGCCTCGATCGCGACGTCGGTCCCGGTGCCGATCGCGATGCCCAGGTCGGCCTGCGCGAGGGCCGGCCCGTCGTTGATGCCGTCCCCGACCATGGCCACCACCTTGCCGGCCGCCTGCAGCCGGCGGATCTCATCCACCTTGGCTTCGGGCCGCACGTCGGCCAGGACCCGGTCGATCCCCGCCTGCGCCGCGATGGCCTCGCCGGTCGCTCGGTTGTCGCCGGTGATCATGGCCACCTCGATCCCCAGCCGGTGCAAAGCGTCCACGGCCTCGGCCGCCCCGGGCTTGATCCGGTCCGCGACCGCGAGCACCCCTCGAGCCCGGCCGCCCCAGCCCGCCCAGAAGACGGTCTTTCCTCCGTCCTCCAGGCGGACGACCGCATCGGCTAGTGGCGCGGGCACGAGCAGCCCTCGTTCCTCAAGCAGCGAGCGGCGGCCCACCAGGACCTCGACCCCGTCGACCTCGGCCCGTACGCCGCGACCGGCCACCGAACGAAACCCGGTCGCCGCCGGAAGCTCGACGCCCTGCCGATCCGCCCCCGCCACCACGGCTCGAGCGATGGGGTGCTCGCTGGAGGACTCGGCGCCGGCGGCCAGGGCCAGGGTCCGCTCATCGCCCACCACGTCCGTGAGCTCCATCCGCCCCTCGGTCAGGGTCCCGGTCTTGTCGAACACGACGACGTCGATCTGCCGCGAACGCTCCAGGACCTCGCCGCCGCGGATCAGCACGCCCAGCTGCGCCCCTCGCCCGGTCCCGACCATGATGGCGGCCGGCGTGGCCAAGCCCAGCGCGCACGGACAGGCGATGATCAGCACGGCCACCGCCGGCAGGAGCGCATCGTGGACGCTGCCCCCGCTCAGAACGAACCAGGCCACCGCCGTGACCAGCGCCACGCCCATCACGATGGGGACGAAGATGCCGGCCACCTGGTCGGCCAACCGCTGGATCGGCGCCTTGGAGCCCTGGGCCTCGGCCACCAGCCGGACGATCTGGGCGAGCGCGGTGTCGGTTCCCACCCGGGTCGCCTCCACCAGCAGCATCCCGTCCGTGTTCAGGGTGGCACCGGCGACCTCGTCGCCCGCAGACTTCTCCACCGGCACGGACTCTCCCGTCAGCATGGACTCGTCCACGGCCGAGGAGCCATCCACCACCCGGCCGTCGGTGGGGATCTTCTCCCCCGGCAGCACCCGCATGATCCAGCCGGGCTTCACCGCGTCGACGGGGACCTTGAGCTCCTTGTCCCCCCGGACCACGCGGGCCTCCTTGGCACCCAACTCCAGCAGGTGCCTGATGGCCTGCGAGGCTCGTCCCTTCGCTCGCGCCTCGAGCCACCTGCCCAGCAGCAGGAACGCCACGATCACGGCCGAACTGTCGAAGTACAGGTCCTGAGCCCCCGACAGCACCGATACCGAGTACAGGTACGCGGCCATGGTGCCCACCGCGATCAGCGTGTCCATGTTCGCCGTGAGTGCCCGTGCCCGGACGGCGGCACCCTTCAGGAAGGGCCAGCCCGCATAGAACTCGACGGGTGTGGCCAGCGCGAAGGCCGCCCAGCGCGCCCACGTGTGGTCCATGAAGGCCATGGACAAGGCCATCGTGACGATCCCGAGCGGCCAGGCCACCGCCATCCGGATCAGCCAGGAACGCTCCTCGCGACGGGCGGCCTCCGCCGCCGCGTCCACGTGGACCTGGATGTCGTAGCCTCGCGCCTTCACGGCTTCGCGCAGGACGTCCAGCGCCGGGGCGCCCTGGTCCAGGCGGACCACGGCCTCCCCGGTCGCGAAGTTCACGGAGGCACGCACCCCCGGCTGCTTGTTCAGGGTCTTCTCCACACGCGCCGCGCACGAGCCGCAGGTCATCCCCATCACGTCGAGGCGGAGCTCCTTCACGGATGCGGCCAGGTCGCGCTCCGACGCCGTGACCTCGTGCTCCATCAGGTCGCTCACGATGGCCTCCCCGCGAACCGGGCGACGGCGGCCAGGAGCTCCTCCACCTTCTCGTCGCCCTGGCCCGTCTCGATGCTCTCCTTCACGCAGTGCCGGACGTGCTCGTCCAGGAGCCCCATGCCGACCGCCTTCAGCGCGGCCGTGGCGGAGTTCACCTGGGTCAGGATGTCGATGCAGTACTTGTCGTCCTCGACCATCCGCTGCAGCCCTCGGACCTGCCCCTCGATCTTGCGGAGCCGGCCGAGCACGTCCTGCTTGTTGTTCGAGTACCCAGCCATGTCTCC
>DASQQQ010000212.1:0-2341 GCA_035643355.1 Actinomycetota bacterium
AGCGCCAGGTCGTCGCCCACCCGGTCGACGTGCGCGTCCAGGAGGAGACCCCCGGAGACGGCCTCGGCCGTCGCTTCCTCCGCCACCTGCCGCATCTCCGGATGGACCTCCGTGTGCCCCACGAACCCACCCGTGTCGGCCTTGATCGTGGACAACGTGAGCTTCATCGCCGCCTCCCTATCCTCCGGACCCTTGAGGGTCCCTTCCCGGCCGGGCAGCGGGCCAGGGTCCAAGGGGCCACGGACCCCGGGACCATCGGGCATGGGGGGAGGGTGCGGGCCCGGCCCCCTCCGCTAGGCTCAGGACATGGGAGTCCTGGCGCAGGCGTCCGTCCCCTGGGCGGCGCTGGCTCCATTGCTGGTCGCCGCGTTGGCGTTCGACGTCTACTGTCTCATCGACCTGGCCCGAACGCCAGTGCAGGGGTTGCCGAAGTGGGCGTGGGTGCTGCTCATCCTCCTGGTCAACCCGCTCGGCGGCATCGCGTACCTGATCACAGGCCGCGCGCCCCGATGAACGCCGCGGTGCTCACCGAGGGCCTCGGCAAGGTCTATGGGTCGACCGTGGCTCTGGACGACGTCGGGCTGCGGGTGCCCCAGGGGAGCATCTACGGGCTGGTGGGACCGAACGGTGCCGGCAAGAGCACCCTGTTGGGCATCCTGGCGGGCCTCCGGCGGCCCTCCGCGGGGAGCGTCAGGATCGACACCCCGCCTCGGCGGATCGCCGTCATGCCCGACACGCCCCTCTTCGATGGGTGGCTCTCGGCCCGCGAGGTGGTCGACCTGGCGAGGTCCCTCACCGCACCGGAGACCCCGGGCACCGCGGTGGGGGCCGCCCTGTCGGAGGCCGGCCTGGGGGACGTGTCCGATCGGCGGGTGGGCGGCTTCTCCCGCGGCATGCTCCAACGCCTGGGCATCGCGGCGACGATCGTCGGCGAGCCCGAGCTGCTCATCCTCGATGAGCCCTGCTCGGCCCTGGACCCGCTCGGGCGCCACGAGGTGCTCGAGCTGGTCGGTCGGCTCGGCCGCCGGGCCACGGTCCTGTTCTCGAGCCACATCCTCGCCGACGTGCAGCGCGTGTGTGACACGGTCGGCGTGCTCGGTCGGGGTCGCCTCCTGTACCAGGGCCCGTTGGACGAGCTCCTGGGGGAGCGGGTGGTCCCCGCTTACCTGATCCGGGTGCGAGGGGAGATCGCGCCGGTGATGCGGTCGCTGAGGGGGGTCCCGTGGGTCCGGTCCGTGGTGGAGGAAGGCCGGGGCGAGCTCCGGGCCGAGGTGACCTCGGTCGCGGAGGCCGAGCGGGGGCTGATGGGGCGGCTGGCCCAGACGGAGGCCAGGGTGATCAGCGTGGAGCCGGCGGCCGCGGACCTCGAATCGGTGTTCCTGGAGCTGACGTCGTGAGCCTGTGGAAGCTCGAGTGGTACCGCCTGTTCCGGACCCGACGATGGATCGGGTTGGTCGTCGTCTACCTGCTCTTCGGGCTCCTCGGTCCCATCATCACCCGCTACCAGGAGGCCCTGTTCCGCAACGTCGGCGGCGGCATCAAGGTGATCGCCCCACCTCCAACGGTGGCGCAGGCCGTCTCCTCGTACGTGAGCAACGCATCCCAGGTCGGCCTGCTGGTGGTGGTGGTGATCGCCGCCGGGTCGCTGGGGTTCGACGCCCGTCCGGAATGGGCTGCGTTCCTGCGGAGCCGCGTCCCGGGGCCGGCCACGATCCTGGTGCCGAAGTTCACGCTGAACGCCGCCGCCGCGGTGGCGGCCTTCGTCCTGGGGATGCTGGCCGCCTGGTACGAGACGGTCGTGCTGATCGGGGAGGTCTCGATCCCAGCCATGATCGCGGGGATGGCCTACGGATCGTTGTACCTGGCCTTCTCCGTGGCGGTGGTGGCCCTGAGCGCGGCCCTGGCCAGGGGGGTGGCGGGCGTGGCGGGGCTGTCGCTGGCCGTCCTGATCGCCCTGCCGATCCTCGGGCAGGTGGGGGTGATGAAGCCGTGGCTACCCAGCGAGCTCGTCGGGGCCCCGGTCGACCTGGTCGGCGGAGGCTCGGCCGCCACGTTCCTCCGGGCGGCGGGCGTGTCCCTTGGTGCGACGGCGGTGGCTCTGTGGGCGGCTGCTCGACTGCTCTCGGCTCGAGAGGTGTGAGCCGGCTCGCCCGTCGAAGGTCAGCTCACGTAGGAGGCGGGGTCCTCCGCGAAGTCCTCCATGCATCCCTTCGAGCAGAAGTAGTAGGTGGTTCCCTGATACTCGTGTTTCCACTCGGCGGTCGCCGGGTCGACCTCCATGCCGCAGACCGGGTCGATCTCCATGGTGCTGGCTCCTCCCGTGGTCGTTCGACACCGGCAG
>DASQQQ010000213.1:0-4205 GCA_035643355.1 Actinomycetota bacterium
TTCAGGGTCCCGCCCGTCGTGGATCCTTCCGCCCCCGGATACGTGGCGAAGTAGCTGTTGAAGGTACGGTTCTCCTTCACGATGAACACCACGTGCTTGATGGGACTATCGGGTCCCACCTGGCCGGCGGGAGAGGGGGAGCTGGTCGCCGCGGCGCCGTCGCGGCCGGAGTTCCCGGGCCCGCTCCGACCCGTCGCCGTCCGACCCGGGCCTCCGCCGCTCGGCCAGGCCAGCCACAGCGTGACCACCGCCACGACCACGATGAACGCGGAGAAGCCACGGCGCCGCGCCACCTGCTGGCGGCTGGGCCGACGGTGGTGGCCTCGAGGCGTGGGGGGTCGAGAACCCGGGCCAGGGGTGTACTGCACCGCGCAACGATAGCAGTCGGGCGGGCGGCGCGAGGCCCGCTGGATCAGCCCGATCCGAGGCCGGACCGCAGGTCATCCAACCCGCTCGCCAGCCGATCCTCGAGCGAGGTGTAGCGGGGATCCCCGGCCCGGTTCCTGAGCTCGAAGGGATCGGGGGGGCCATGCAGTCCCGCCAGGTCGTACAGCTCTCGCTCGCCGGTCGCGTATGCGATGAACGCGGCGCCCGCCGTTCGGATCTCCCACCAGGCCGGGATCGTGCCGTCCCCCACGAACTCGGACAGGATCCCGCTCCGCCAGCTCACCGCGGAACGCTCCCCCAGCAACGGGGCCAGGCTCGTCCCGTCCACCGGCCGGCTCGGGCGGACGCCGGCCAGCGCCGCGATCGTGGGCGCGAGGTCCACGTTGGAGACCAGGTGATCGTCGGTCCTCGCGGTGGCACCCGGAACGCGGGCCAGGAACGGCGTGCGGATGCACGCATCGTACGGGCACGATTTGCGCATCCACCGATGCTCGCCGATCGACTCGCCGTTGTCGGTCAGGTAGAAGATCACCGTGTCCTCGAGCGCTCCGCGCCGCCGGAGGGCCGCGACGAGGCCCCGCACCGCGTCGTCCACCGCTCCGAGGGTCTCGTACTCCCGCCGGCGGTCCGCGATCGCGGCGGCCCGGCGCTCGGGCGTGAACGGGGGCAAGGCTCGAACCCACGCGGGCTTGTCGGAGACGTCGGGCTCGCCCAGGTTGGGCGGCACCGTCACGGGACCGGACCAGGTGCCCGCGTACCGGGGCGCCGGGGTCCACGGCGAGTGGGGACCGGTGGGGGCGAACAGCAGGAAGAAGGGTCGATCCCCGGGAGCCGAGCGGATGAAGTCCTCCGCCAGGCCGGCGAACACGTCGGTCGAGTAGTCCTCTGGCCCGTGGCCGTAGGCGACCGGGAACCCTTGCCTGGACACCACGTAGTCGTAGTAGACGCTCGCGCCCGAGCCCTGGATCTTGGCCTCCCAGCGGTCCCATCCGGGGGGCACGTACGGGGCGGCGTGGAACGGATACCGGTTCAGGTACTTGCCCACCAGACCCGTGGTGTAGCCGGCATCGTGGAGCCAGGTCGCGACCGTGTTGGCCTCGTCCAGGTGGATCGCCTCGCTGTTGTTCCGGACCCCCGTGTGGTGCGAGTACCGCCCGGTCAAGATCGTGGCCCGGGAGGGGCAGCACAGGGGCGTGTTCAGGAAGGCGTTGGGGAAGGTGATCCAGTGATCGCGAGGGTCCTGCATGACCTGCTGCAGGAACGGCATCACCGCCGGACGATGTGGCAGCGTGTCCAGCGTCTGGTCGTCAGAGAGGATCACGACGACGTTCGGCCGACGATCGGGGAGTGGCGGTGTGGGGTGTGGAGCCGCGGCCGCCCCGACCAGGACGGCCGTGGCCGCGGCCGCCGCCAGGACGGCTCGACGACTGCCTCGGCGACCCTCGGGCATGGTGCTCAGGGATGCTTCCGGAGCTTCCAGATGTTCTCGGCCGGCCATCGCCGCGCCCAGTCCAGCGGCACGAAGTCCGCGTAGGTCGTGCGCGCGCCCGGCGGTGGGCGGAGCTCGACCAGATCCTCGACCTCCAGGCCGTTCGCGTGGAACAGGCGGATCCACTCACCGTACGGCAGCTGGAAATCCACCGACTCCTCGTCCCACTTGCGTACGCCGAAGTACCCGCGATGCAGGCGATCGTCCACCCGATCCAGGTCATCGTTCCAGCAGATCGAGTGGAAGACGCTCGCGATGTTGAACACGAACCGGCCGCCCGGCCGGAGCACCCGGGCCGCCTCAGGCACGGTCCGGAACGGGTGCCCGAACGTCATCGCCCCGTGGTCGCAGAAGACCAGGTCGAACCGCTCGTCACCAAAGGGCATGGCCTCCCCGTCCCCGTTCACCACCGGGAACCGGACGGCAGCGGGGCGCATGAGCGTCCATGCATGCCGGAGCTGCTCGATCGACAGGTCCAGCCCCACGGCGTGCGCTCCCCGGCGTGCCAGCGCGATCGACCACTGGGCGCCGCCGCATCCGAACTCGAGGACGTCCTGCCCGCCGACGTCCCCCAACGCGCCGAGGACGTCCTCCGGGATCGCCCAGATCCCCCAGACGGGCCGGTCCCAGCGGTTCAGCTGAGGAGCGTGCTCGCGCTGGTACTCGGCGCTGTGCCCGTCCCAGAACCGGCGGTTCTTGCGGACGTGCTCGGGAACCCGGGTCACCGGGCGTCCAGCCATCCACCCTCGCGGTCGTGACGAGCCGCGACCAGCCCGGCCGCGATGGAGATCGCGATCTCGGCGGGCTCCCGGCCGCCGAGGTCCAGGCCGACCGGCGAGCGGATCCGCGCCAGATCCGGATCGGCGAACCCCATGGCCCGCAGCTCGTCCAGGTAAGGCCCCACGTGCCGACGGCTGCCCATCACACCGATGAAGCCGGCCGGCGAGTGCAGCAGCGTCGCCAACATGTCCCTCAGGCCGGGCGCATCATGGTCCGTGAACACGACGTGGGTTCGCTCGTCGAGCGCTACGTCGCCGACGGCCGAGAATTCCTCCCCCGCCTCGCTCCGGTGGGCATGCGTCACCCGGCCGGGGCGGGTCTCGACCACGACCGTCTGGTAGCCGAGTGCGTGAGCGAGGCGAAGCAGGTGGAGCGCCGTCTCGGTCGCTGAGACCACCACGAGCCGGGGGGGCGGCAGGTGCGGCTCGAGGTAGACCTCGATCTCCCCGGACTCGTGGCGGTAGGTCCGGGTCACCGGCTCACCGAGCGCGATCACCTTCGGAGCATCGGCCTCGGCCGCGGCGTCGAACTCGGCGCACCCGAGCGTTCCCTCCACGGCTCCTTCGGGGATCACGCGGAAGCGGTTGCCCACGCGACACGGCGGGGTTCCCTCGAGGACCTTGACGGCCGTCGCCTCGACCCACGCTCGTTCCGTAGCCGGCGTGAAGTCGAACGGACCGGCCTGCCGGGCGGCGAACGTCCAGCGGCCAACCTCTGCGTGACCAGGCCCTCCCGCGTGCCCTGTGGGGTGCTCGCCGGTCCGCCCCGCCAGGAGGTCGAGTGCGTGACCCACAACCGGCAGCACCGCCTCGAGGCCCTCGCTGACGCCCCTCGGGCTTCCCGGTAGGTTGAGGATCAGCGTGGCGCCGCGGCTCCCGCACACCGCCCTCGACAGCGCAGCCATCGGCGTCTGCTCCAGACCAACCTTCCGCATGAGCTCCACCAGGCCGGGCGCCTCGCGTTCGATCGCCTCCCGGGTGGCCTCCGGCGTCACGTCGCGAGGGCCGAACCCCGTCCCTCCGGTGGTCACCACCAGCGGGACCCGATCCACGTCCGACAGCCGGACCAGCAGATCCCGGATCTGCTCTCGCTCGTCGGGGACCACCAGGCGATCGGACACGTCGAACCCCGCGGCCGCCAGCAGCTCCCCGGCCTGGTGCCCGGAATCGTCCGTGCGGGTCCCACGGGCGACCCCATCCGAAACGGTGACCACGACGGCCCGGCGGGATGGTTCCATGGGACTATCCTGCCAGACCCGGTGGCCCCGCCGCCCGGTCGCGACCCGAGGGGGCCGCCCCCCAGACGGCCAGGAGCCGATCGGAGAGCGCCGGGGTCCTGCCCAGCAGGTTGAAGGCCCAGGCCTTGAGCAGGGCCAGGGCGGCGCCACCGAGGGCGAGACCCACCCCGACCGCTCCGAGGACGTCCGGCACCCAGCCCCCGGCGCGTAGCACCATGAGCACCAGACCTGCGTTCAGGGCCACGAGCTGGAGCCGGCCCCCCAGCTCGGCACCGGCCAGCGACCTCCGCCGGTCGTCCGGATGCCCCGGCC
>DASQQQ010000214.1:0-10385 GCA_035643355.1 Actinomycetota bacterium
CGGTTCCGCTCCGAGTGCATTATGGCCGTGGACAGGACGAGGCCGGCGACGAACAGCAACGAGAGGACCGCCCAGACCCACCGTCGCTCACGCCGGCCGCTCTGGATCTTCGCCATCTCCCGGATCCTCCGCTCGCCTGTCACTCGGGATCCGACGTGGACGCGGTCTTCTGGAGCTCGGCCTCCCGCTGCTTGACGCGGAGGGCGGCCTCCTCAGCCCTGGCCCTGAACTGCTCACGCATCCGGCGGAGGTGGTCGTCGGGTGACACCTCACCATCGTGAGCATCGCTTCGATCGGCCGCTCCATCGGGATCGGGCTCGACGGGTTGGAGCCCCGCCTCGGGGGTGGTCTGATCCTCCGTCGGAGGCGGCCCTTCAGCCGCTACCTCTTCCTCATCGTGGCCATCGGTCGACCATCCCTCACCTTCTGATGCCCCGAGGAGTCCTTCCTCGGGGACATCGGTTCGGAGACCGAAGATCTCCTCGTAGGTGCGAGCCCCTTCCTCCGTCGACCCGTTCGCCTGCGGTGACCCTTCGGCGCTCACCTCTGCGCCCCCGTTGGTCTCCTCCCGCTGCCCGTCCGTCTGCGGGTGACGCTTCTTGGACGAGACGAACGAGAGGATGAGGCCCAGCAGAGAGATGCCGGTTCCGACCGCCGTTCCGACCAGAAGGACGGTCCGACCACCGCCCGTGTGCTCGCTCATGGCGGCGACCCCCCAGATGAAAGCCAGCGCGAACAGCAACGACAGGATCACCCATCGGCGCCGTCGCTGATGTCCGGCAACGTGTCTACACATCGCTAACCCCCCAACGATCGATGGGCCCGACGCTCATATCGGCGCGGAGGCGGGGGCCGTGTATCCGTCCTACGGACTATTTGTCCAGCCCGATGCGTCCGTCGAAGCAGCGGCCGCGCTCACCTGGTCGGCCTACAACACGGGCCTCGGGAGGCCCGATGGAGCGCTGCGGCGTTGGCTCCTTCCGTATGGATGCTCCTTCTGGCCTGGGACCATCCAGGGGTGCCACCGTGGCCGAGCTACCGTTCCTCATGCCGACTCATGGGGTCCGCCCCTCCATGGAGTCCGCTGCGATCCGGAACGCGGCCGCCACCGATGCGAAGGTGTGCGCAGGGACGACGGCCTTCCTCCTCAGCCGGCGTATCTTCGCCGTCTCCGCCAGTCCATCCAGCGCCGTCCTGATGTAGTTCGGGGCGAACGGCTCCAGCTTCTGTCCCGTGGTCCGCACGTTCTCGAGGAACGGGAGTGGCACCGTCACCGTCCCCTCGCTCTCCATCTCCGGGAGGATCAGGTCGTAGATCCGATCCGCCTCGATCCTGGCCACCGTGGCGATGTCCAAACGCAGGCTCACCGCGTCTCCCTCCTTCTTCCTCATCCCTTCACGCTCCTATCAGTCTCGGCGTGCTGCCCGCCCAACCTGACCGGGGAGCGCGAACGTCGCCGCCCTTTCGAGCGACACCACCTCAAGAACGCAAGGGATCGAGACGATGAGGCGGATGGATGACGGATCGGCGTGGAGCTCAGCCGATGGGCGGGCCTCATCCGTTCCGGATCCGGGGGACGCGCGATCTTGGAGGGAACCCATGCTCCACCAGCGATCTGAGGTGAACGAGGTCTCGACGCCCGAATACGCTCCGCCGGAGCCTCCCTGGGCGACCCAGGGATCGTCGCCGTTCGGCGCCGTCGTTCGGGGGTGGGGCACCGGGCTGATCCGCGGCGGGCTGGCCTTCGTGGTGATGGCCCTCGTGGGGCAGGCGACGGCGTTCGTCGTGAACCTGGGCAGCGGGGGCGACGCGTCGATCGGAACCGTCGCCAAGCTGGGTTGGCTGTACTTCGGGTGGTTCCATCACGTAGCGTTCACGACCTCGGTCGTCGGGCTGCGTCCGGGATCTGGGCTGGCCGGCCAGGCCGGCCTCGATGCCGACGTCGGGGTCGCGATGATGCTCGCCACGTTCCTGGCGATCGCGCTCCTGTACAAGGGCGGGCGTGCCGTGGCCGATCGCGCGGGGGGTGGGGGTGTGGCCCGGATCCTCCACGGGATGAAGGTGGCGCCGGCGTACGCGATCCTTGCCCTCCTGGTATCCGAGCTCGTGATCATCGACATCCCCTTCCCGCGGATCGGATCGGTGTCGGGCGGCCTCCAGGTGCGGTCGTGGGGACCATCGTGGTTCCTGCTCCCCTTGCTGATCGCGGTCGTGTCGGGCGCCGCCGGCGGTCTGCGCTCCGGCCGCCACGAGCTCCTCTCACACGATCCGTGGGGTCCACGCGCGGCCGGCGCCGTGGTGGGGGGGCTGCGGATGTTCATGCTCGGCCTGGTTCTGCCCTTCGTCGGGCTCCTCGTGCTGGCGGGGGTCCACCCAAGCGCGACCAAGGCCTATTTCCAGACCATCTCCCGGCCTCCCACCGATCAGGCAGTGGCGATCATCGCGAACCACGCCCTGCTGCTGCCGAACCAGTCGCTGTGGGTGTTGGTCCCGGCGATGGGGGGCTGCGATGGCATGACCGGAGGAGGCACCTCCGCCTCGTTCCTCTGCTACTCGAAGTTCCCGGGAGCGATGACGCGCCCTGAAGGTCTTCGCCCCCGCACACCGGTCGTCCGAACGAACTTCGGGAGGGCACCGCTCGGCTACTTCCTCTTCCTCCTGGTCCCAGCGCTGTCGGCGATCCTGGGAGGCCGATACGCTGCCCGGAAGCGCGCCCGGCTCCAGTGGGAGGCCGTGGCGGTGGGAGCCGCGTCCGGCGTGGTGTTCGCGGTCCTGGTGGTGGTTGGCTCGTGGTTCGCTTCGGTGTCGGTCCGCTCTCCCTCCACCGTGGGAGGCATCCCCGGAAACGCCTCGGTCCTGATCGGACCCGGGTTGGTGGCGGGCGGGCTGCTGGCCCTGGCGTGGGGCGTCGTCGGGGGCGGATTGGGGGGATGGCTGGAGGGCAGGAAGCTCCCAAGCCGGGCAGAGATCCCGCGATCGTCGGGCTCCTCCGCGTGGGGGGCCGGGCATACCGTCGGCTCGCCTGACGTGCGCCCCGGCTGAGGGCGTCGGGTCTCGATGCGCTGCTAGGCTTCACCGGCGATGAGGATCGCCTACCAGGGGGAGCCGGGCGCGTTCAGCGAGACGGCCGTGAGGGCCGTCTTTCCCGACGCCGAGGCGATGCCGTGCGACACGGTCCGGATCGCCTTCTCCCGGGTCACCAGCGGAGCGGTCGACTTCGGCGTGGTCCCGGTCGAGAACTCCCAGGCCGGCTCGGTGAACGAGACCTACGACCTGCTCCTGAACAGCAGCCTGGTGCGGATCGCGGGGGAGGTGGTGGTGCGCGTCGACCACGCGCTCCTCGCGGTTCGGGGCACCCGCCTGGAGGACGTCCGCAAGGCCTACTCGCACTGGCAGGCGCTCGCCCAGAGCGAGGACTTCCTGGCCGCCCACCGCATCGAGCCGGTTCCGGTCCACGACACGGCCGGGGCCGCTCGGTTGGTGGCCGGATCTGGCAAGCGGGACGAGGCGGCGATCGCCGGCGTCGAGGCGGCCGCCCGGTTCGGCATGGTGGTGCTGGCCGAGCGCATCCAGACGTACCCAGACAACTTCACGAAGTTCGCCGTGATCGGCACGAGGGACGCGGGGCTCGGGCCCCCCGACAAGACCGCCCTGGTGATGGCGGTGCAGGACCGGCCGGGATCGCTGCTGGCCTCTCTGGAGCCGTTCGCCGGCCACGGGATCAACCTGACGAAGCTCGAGTCGCGCCCCCGCCGCGGTGCCCCGTTCGAGTACGTCTTCTACCTGGACATCGAGCGGGCGGAGGACGATCCGGAGGTGCTCGCCGCCCTCGAGGAGGTGCGGTTGCATACCTCGATGCTCAAGGTCCTGGGTTCGTACGCGGGCTCCAAGGGCCCCGTGTAGCGAGGCCGGCCTGCCGCGGCTTTCGAGGGCGTCAGGGATGAGGCCCTACGGGCCCATCAGCGACCGGAGGTCTGCAGTGCGGGTCATGACCAGGGCCACACCAACCCCGATCAGCGCCGCGAAGCCCAGGATCCGGACCAGGCGGCGGACCTGGTCCGAGCCCACGCCCTCGGCCACGAAGCCCGCGGCGAAGCCGGCCAGCAGGCCACCGACGTGGGCCCGCCAGTCGATGCCCGACCAGCCGAACGCGAGCACCGCGTTCAGCACGATCAGCATGACCGCCCAGCGGAGGTTCGCCGCCGCCATCGCCAGGTGCCGGCGTCGGTAGTTGTAGGCCACGAATGCACCGAACACGCCGAAGATCGCTCCCGAGGCTCCGGCCCCCAGGATCAGCGGGGGCCCGAACGCGTACGACGTGGCCGAGGCCAGGAACCCCGTCACGAAGAAGATCAGCAGGAAGACCAGGGATCCGAAGGTCCGCTCGGCGAACTGACCGAACAACCACAAGGCGTAGGCGTTGAAGGCGATGTGGATCAGGCCCAGGTGGAGGAACATCGCCGAGAACAGCCGCCAGTACTGCCCGGAAGCGATGGCCGGCGGGTACAGGGCCCCCAGGTCGTACAGGCGTTGCCCGGTCGGCCCGTCGAGCGCCGCGTTCGGGCCACCGGCCAGGATCTCTACCACGAACATCACGCCCATGGCCAGGAGCAGGAGGTTGGTCGCGGTCAGGCGGCCCTGACCGAGGCCGAGGCGCGCCACCCCCGGCCGGGCCTGGCGGAACTCGCGCCGGGCCAGCTGCACGCACTCGGGGCACTGGAAGCCCACGGGAGCGGGGATCATGCAGTCCGGGCAGATGGGGCGACCGCAGCGCGTGCAGTGCACGCGGGTGGACTGCGTCGGGTGCCGGTAGCAGGCCTCGGTCGTCTCCACGGGGTCGTGCTGCATGCCAGCCATGCTACGGGTCGGGGCGGGGAGCGACCCGTCGGCCGGTGCTCGAAGGTGGGGGACTCAGCTCGCCGACCACCATCGCCAACGGGTGACCCGGATCACCAGGGCCGGACCATCGGGCGGACGCTCAGCGTACCGGGGGTACTTGCCGGCCAGGAGGTGGATCCCGCGGTCGCGGTCGGGTCCTTCCGTCTGCACGACGGCCAGGCCGTCGGCGCGGACCCACCACAGGGCGTTCCAGTCCTCCTCGTAGTGGTCCACCAGCAGGCTCACCCGAGGCTCGGACCGGGCGTTCTCCAGTCGCTGCAGATGCGGCGAGCGCTTCGGCTTGGCATCGACCACGGAGTACACGGTCTCGCCGGCCGCCGCGAACACCACGGGCACCAGGTGAGGGCCTCCCTCGGGACGGACGGAGCCCAGTCGGGCCACCCTGGCCAGTTCGAACCGGCTCCTCGCCTCCCGTCGATCCATCGGGACACGGACCCCGATCTCAGCGCTTCATGGGGGGTAGCTGCTGGAGGTCGCGAGCGACCTCCAGGACGCTGAACAGGCTCGACCAGCGATCCAGGATCGTGCCGTCGGCGCCGATCAGGTACAGCCACGGTTCGGTCAGGTTGTCGTTGCGGTACAGCCAGTCCGCCGCCGCCCGGTTGATCTGCTGCTTCTGGAAGTTGCGCCAGATCTCCACGTGGATGAAGACGGCACGGTTCGAGAAGCGCTTCGCGAGCTGCGCCACGGCGTCCGTCACCGGTCCGCAGAACCGGCTCACGCAGTACACGGGCGTGGCGAAGACCACCAGGGCGGGACGGTGCTGTGCGACGGCCTCCGCGATCGTCCATCGGTGGAGCTCGGGATCGGGCACGGTTCCGCCGTCCGCGGCCCGGGAATCGATCGCCGCGGCGGGGACCCCCTTCGAGCGGATCGTGTGATTCTCCGTCTTCAGCGCGGGCTGTCCGGGTGCGGGCAGCGCGGGATGGTCCGCCACCTGGAGGCTCGCGGTGGCGCTTTGCGTTCCGCGGCCCTGGATGTCGGCGGTGACCTGGACCTGCCAGTTCCCGGCCCGATCGAAGGTCACGTCTTCGGCCTCGTAGAGGCCGCGGGCCTCCGAGGGCTGGGTCACCTGCGGCGTCGACCCACCCGCCGGCGTACCGGGGGTGGGCACGTACGACGCCGTCACCGTGGGTCCTGGGGTGGCTTGCGCGGACCCGGAGCTACCCAGGTAGGAGAAGGCGAACCGGACGGTCCCGAAGCTGACCAGCGTGCCGTTGGCGAACACCAGCCCCACCGCCACCCGCTGCGGCGCACCGGTGTACAGATCGACACTGGCGGGGAAGGCCTGCGCCTGCTTCGCCCCCGACCCCCCCGTGCGGCCGTCCGCACCGGACGATCCCGACGAGCACGCCGCCGCTACCGATGCCAGGACGACGGCGAGCACCAGTCCCCGTCGAAGGCTCATGCTCCCTATCATCTCGCCCGACCTCGGCTCCGTCAGGCTCGAGGCGCGACCATGGGCTCGGTGGGCCAAGGAGCGGAGTCCCGACCTCAGCCGCACGTCGGGGCCGAGAGCCCCAGCGCGCGCAGGCCCTCCTGGGTCGCCCCGACCAGATGCGCGATGTCCGAATCGAAGTCGTCCGGCAGCTCGTGGGCCGCCAGGTCGCTCTCCACCTGCTCCTTGGCCTGGAGGAGCGTGGCGGCGGTATCCGGATCCGTGGTCTGGGCGGCGGCGGCGATGACGTGCAGCTCCTCGTGAGCCTGGTCGTAGAAGATCCGGTTGGCCGCCGAGCGGTCCGAGGTCTCGTCGTTGGAGATGCTGCACAGGGCCTCGACCGCCGATCGTGCGGCCGCCGGCTCCACCACCCCAAGCGAGCCCGAGGGCAGGGGGGAAGCCGAGGATCCGGACCCTGCCTCCGAGCCGGAGCCGCAGCCCGCGGATGCGAGCGCCACGAGCGCCACCACGATGGGTAGGGGGCGAGCGAGACCGTGACGCATCGCCCCCATCATCGCAGACGAGGTCCACGAGCGCCGTGTCCCGATCGACCGGCGTTGGGCGGCACCGGAACGACCGCGCCCTCGAGCTCGAGGAGGAAGCGCTTGCGCCACTCGCTCCCACCGTACTTCCCGACCCCACCCGACGACGGCACCACCCGGTGGCAGGGAACGACGATCGGGATCGGGTTGTCGTGCAGGGCGTTGCCGGCGGCCCGGGCCGCCCGGGGACTCCCGGCCCGCCGGGCCATCTGCCCGTAGGTGGAGACCGATCCGAACGGGATCCGGGCCGTGTATCGCAGCACGCGTCGCGAGAAGCCACCCGGAGCCAGGGTCCAGTCCAAGTCGAGATCGAAGCGCCTCCGGCGTCCCTCGAAGTACTCGTCGAGCTCCCGCCGGACCGGGTCGAGGCCCGAGGGCGCCTCAAGGACGCGGGGCGAAAGCATCTCGGCCAGCTCGGCCATCACCACCTCGGGACCTTCCTCGGGGAAGGCCACGCGGACCAGGCCCTTCGGGGTCCCGGCGATCAGCAGGCTGCCCACCGGAGAGTCCACGACGGCCACCGCCACGTCGATCAGCCCTGCCCGAGAGGCGCGCGCCACCAGCTCGGTGGTGGCGCGGCCGGCGGCCGCCTCGACGTCCACGGCCGTCCACATCGCCTTCAGGTCACCGTTCATCCCGTTCCCTCCCGATCCTGGCGCGGCCAACCCGCTCGGAGCTTCTTCCTGCCGGCGTAGGCGTTCGCCCTAGCCGCCTCCTCGCTCACCCCCAGGGCTTCGCCGATCTCCGCGTAGGGAAGGTCGAGCACGTACCGCTGGATCACCGCGGCCCGCTGGGCCGGCGGGAGGGCTCGAACCGCGTCCCAGAGCTCCGGGGCCGAGGCCGGCTCGATCGAGGGCGCGGGTCGGTCGGGGAGCTCCGCCATCGGGACCGGTCGCCGGGCCAGGGACCGACCGTGGTCCGCCGCCTTCCGGGTGGCGATCGTGAAGATCCAGGCTCGCAGGTTGGAGTCATCGCGGAGCCGCGGGTACGCCCGGAGCGCCGAGAGGAAGGTCTCCTGGAAGCAGTCGTCGGCATCCTGCGGGCCGAGCGTGGCGAGCAGGAACCGGTAGACCGGCACGCGGTGCTCCTCCAGGAACCGAGCGAAGGGTGGTGGGCTCATGTCCACCCAGGAGAACGGCCGAGGGGGCCGATCCGTGAGACGGGACTCACACCGGCGGCCATGGGTAGGGGCGTCCGGGCCCCGGCCGGGGGAACGTCCCCGAGCGCAGGAGCGCATCCAGCCGCTCCCGCATCGCCTCGAGCTCCCGCGCCGACAGGAGCGGATCGAGCTGTGTGCGCAGGTCGTCCCCCAGATCCATCCGTAGTCGCTCGAGGTCCCGCCCGAGCTCGTCGTCGATGGGGTCACCGGCGAACTCCCAGATCACCGTGCGGAGCTTGATGTGCTGGTGGAAGCACACCCCATGATCCACCACGAACAGCTCGCCGTCGGACGCGAGCAGGCAGTGACCCCCCTTCCGGTCGGCGTTGTTCACCACCACGTCGAACAGGGCCACCCGCCGGAAGGCGTCCGGCATCCGCTCCGCCAGCGTGAAGTAATGCTCCTCGGGGTCGAACTCCAAGAAGAGCTGCAGGGAGCCCGGTCCCTCCGGACCCTCGCGGAGGACCGTGGGGGGCACCCGTGGCCAGCCGAGGGCCTGGGAGACGCGGTAAGCGGCCACCTCGCGATGACACAGGGTTCCCTCGGGGAAGTCCCAGAGCGGCGCTTCCCCGGCCCGGGGTTTGTACACGGCCAGGGCCTCCCGTCCCCCTTCGCTCACCCGGGCCAGGAACGTGTAGTTGGAGGACCGGGGCAGGAGCCCCAGGATCCGGATCGTCCCTCCGGTCAGCAGGGGGATGGCCTCGTCGAGGCCGGGGACTACCTCGCCGGACGCGTGTGGCCGTTCATCGCCGGGCACGTATGGCCCTCCGGGTCCATCGGGTTGCCGCAGAACTGGCAGGTGGGCCGCCCCCGCCCGGCCACGGCCGCCCCGTGACGGGACAGGGCGAGCATCTGCTCGCGGGTCGCCCACAGGCGGATCCGTTCCGGTTCCTCCGCGCCCGAGGCGGGCTGGTCGGCCTCGGGCTCATCCTCCTCGAGGAGCTCCTCCAGCTCGAGGAGGATGACGTCGTGCTCCTCTTCGTAGCCGATCGAGAGCCGGCCCACCCGGAAGCGGGGCTCCACCGGCCCCTCCAGCCCTTCCAGCTCCTCATCGCTGGGTCCGGCTCCGGTCTCCTTGTCGATGCGGGACAGCAGCTCGAGGATCGAGGCGGACAGCAGCTCCACCTGCTGCTTCTCGACCACCACCGTGATGAGCTCCCCGCCGGTCCGGGCCTGGAGGTAGAAGGTGCGATGTCCGGGCTCACCGATGGCGCCGGCCGTGATCCGGTCCGCGCGTTCCAGCTCCACCGCCCTATCCTCGCACCTTCGGGGACCGGCTCCCATCCCGCCTCCGGCCGCCCGCATGTTGGCGTCGAGCCCGGCTCAGGAGGGTGGAGGGGTCGCCCGTCTCGTTCACCTTCAGGATCAGGGGAACGCCTTCCCCGAGGGACACCACGGAGAGGGAGCCGGGCTCGATCACCAGTCGCTGGAACAGGTCCACGTGCACCCCGGCGAAGTGCGAGACGACCAGCCGGATGACGTCGGCGTGGGTCACCACGGCCACCGGACGCCGCCCGTGGCGAGCGGCGAGGCCCTCCAGGTCGGCCACGGCGCGGTGCTGCACCTCGAGCAGGCTCTCGCCGTCCGGAAACCGGGCCCGCGACGGCGCACCCTGGACGACCTTCCACCGCTTCGTGCGCATGACGTCCCGGATCTTCCGCCCCGTCCAGCTCCCGTAGCGGACCTCTCCCAGGTCTCGGCGTACCGTGACGCTGAGGCCCCGAGCGGCGGCCAGGGGGGAGGCGGTCTCGCGGCACCGCTCCAGCGGGCTCGAGTAGATCGCGGCGATCGGCACCCGCTCCAGACGGTCCACCAGGGCTCGTGCCTGGTCCCGACCTGCCTCGGTCAGGTGCACGCCCGGCATCCATCCGGCGAGCACCCCCTTCTCGCTGGCCTCGGTGGTGCCGTGCCGGATCAGCAGCAGCACGGTCATCGGGGCAGGATAGCGGCCCTCGGCATCCGTCTGCTTCGCCGGTGAAGTCCTCTCGCTCTCACGCCGACCCGGAGGGCAGATCGACCGTCACGGTGGTCCCACGACCCAACTCGCTCCGCACCTCGATCGTCCCCCCATGGTTCTCGCTCACGTGCTTGACGATGGACAGCCCCAAGCCGGTCCCGCCCGTGTCCCGCGATCGGGCTCGGTCGACCCGGTAGAAGCGCTCGAAGATCCTGGGCAGGTCCCGGCTGGGGATCCCGATGCCCGTATCGCTCACGGTGATGACCACTCCACACTGGGCGGCCGCAACCGAGACCGAGACGCTGCCTCCCGGCTTCGTGTAGTGGACCGCGTTGTCGATCAGGTTGCGCACGAGCAGGGACAGATCCCGACCCGAGCCGCGGATCGGTG
>DASQQQ010000215.1:0-2879 GCA_035643355.1 Actinomycetota bacterium
GCGTACACCCGCCGGCCCGGCTTGGAGATGCGACGCAGGCCGGTGATCGTGCGCTCGCGCTTGGCCCCGTACTTCAGCCGGACCCGGAAGGCCTGGTGGATCCCCTCGCCCTCGGGCTCGAAGCCGCCGATGTAGCCCTCGGCCTCCAGGATGCCGAGGATCGCCCGGTTCATCTTCGACGAGGGCACCAGCAGATCGTCCTTGTACGCCAGGTTGGCGTTGCGGATCCGGGTCAGCAGGTCGGCGACCGGGTCGGTGACGTTCGTGCGCAGCTTCGTGCTCACCATGAGGCCTTCGTCACCCCCGGCAGCTCCCCCGCGTGGGCCAGCTCGCGCAGGCAGATCCGGCACAGCAGGAACTTGCGGTACACGGCGCGCGAGCGCCCGCACCGCCGGCACCGGGTGTACTCGCGCACCTGGAACTTCGCCGGCCGTTCCTGCTTGTTGATCAATGCCTTCTTCGCCATGCCACCAACCCCTACGACGCCGCCGCCGTGACCGCGGGCATCCCCTCGAAGGGGAAGCCCAGCGCCTGCAGCAGCGCGCGTCCCCGCTCGTCGTCCACGGCGGTGGTCACCACCGTGATGTCCATCCCCCGGACCTTGGCCACCTTGTCGTAGTCGATCTCGGGGAAGATCAGCTGCTCGGTCAGGCCGAGCGTGTAGTTGCCGTGCCCGTCGAAGGCCTGGGGCGACAGGCCCCGGAAGTCGCGGATCCGCGGGATCGCCGTGGACAGCAGCCGGTCCAGGAACTCCCACATCCGGTCGCCCCGCAGGGTGACCTTGGCCCCGATCGACATGCCCTCGCGGAGCTTGAACCCGGCGATCGACTTGCGGGCCTTGGTCACCACCGGCTTCTGCCCGGTGATCACGGTGAGGTCCTCCACCGCGGCCTCCAGCATCCGGCCGTCCTTCAGGGCGTCCCCGATGCCCATGTTCACCACGATCTTCTCCAGCCCCGGCACCTGCATCCGGTTGGCCAGGCCCAGCTCGGCCTGCAGCCGCGGCACCAGCTCCTCGCGGTAGCGCACCTTGAGCCGGGGCCGGTAGCCGTCGCTCCGCTGGCCGGCCGGCCTGCGCTCGCCCGTGGCCTTGCCGCTCTGGCTCACAGCTCCGCTCCGCACTTGCGGCAGATCCGGGACTTCGTGCCGTCGGCGTTCACCTGGTGGCCCACCCGGGTGGGCTGGCCGCAGGAGCGGCACACGATCTGCACGTTCGAGATGTCGATGGGCAGCTCGGTGTCGATGATGCCGCCCTGCTCGAGCTGCTGGCCACCGGTGGAGCGCCGACCCTGCGTGCGCTGGTGCTTCTTGGCCAGGGCGGCGCCCTCCACCAGCACCCGGCCCTTGTCCGGGACCACGCGGATCACGCGCCCGGTGTGACCACGGCTCTTGCCGGTCATCACCCGCACGGTGTCGTCCTTCTTGATGTCCACGCCCGGCATCACAGCACCTCCGGTGCCAACGAGATGATCTTCATGAACCGCTTGTCGCGGAGCTCGCGCGCCACGGGCCCGAAGATGCGGGTGCCGCGCGGGTTCCGCGTGTCGGTGGCCAGCAGCACCACCGCGTTGTCGTCAAACCTGATGTAGGAACCGTCGGGCCGACGCCGCTCCTTCGCGGTGCGCACCACCACCGCCTTGACGACGTCGCCCTTCTTCACGCCCGCGTTCGGCAGGGCGTCCTTGACGGAGCCCACCACCACGTCGCCGATCCCAGCGTACCTGCGATGGGACCCACCCAGCACGCGGATCACCAGGACCTCCTTGGCCCCCGTGTTGTCCGCCACCCGGCAGCGCGTCTCCTGCTGGATCACCCCTGCTCCCTACTTGGCCCGTTCCACGATCTCCACCACCCGCCACCGCTTGGTCTTGGAGACCGGCCGGGTCTCCATCACCCGCACGGTGTCGCCCATGCGCGCGTCGTTCGTCTCGTCGTGGGCGGCGAGCTTGGACGAGCGGCGGACGATCTTCTTGTACAGGGGGTGCCGGATGGTGCGGTCCACCTTGACCAGCACGGTCTTGTCCATCTTGTCGGACACCACCACCCCGGTCCGGACCTTGCGCCGGCCCCGCTCCGCGATCGCTCCGCTCTGGCTCACGATTCCTCCTCCGCCTGGGGCTCCTGCACCTCGAGGTCCTCGACCGCCGTCTCCTCGACCACCGAGTTGTCGAGCTCGGCGGCCAGGTCGCGCTCGCGCAGGATCGTGAGGATCCGGGCCACGTCGTGGCGGACCTGCTTGATGCGCATGGGGTTGTCCAGCTGCCCGGTGGCCAGCTGGAACCGGAGGTTGAACAGCTCCTCCTTGTTCGACTCCAACCGCTCGAGCAGGTCGACGTCCTCGAGGTCCCGCAGCTCCTGGATCCGGGTCACGTCGCACCTCCGACCCGGGCGACGAACTTGGTCTTGATGGGCAGCTTGTGCGCAGCCCGCAGCATGGCCTCGCGGGCCAGGGACTCGGGCACCCCGGCCAGTTCGAACATCACCCGCCCCGGCTTGACCACGGCCACCCAGCCCTCGGGGTTGCCCTTGCACGAGCCCATCCGGGTCTCGGCGGGCTTCTTCGTGTAGGGCTTGTCGGGGAAGATGTTGATCCACACCTTCCCCCCGCGGCGGATGTGCCGGGTGATGGCCACACGGGCGGACTCGATCTGGCGGTTCGTGATCCAGGCCGGCTCCAGGGCCACCAAGCCGTAGTCGCCGAAGCGGACCTCGCTGCCGCCCTTGGCCTGGCCGCGCATCCGGCCCCGATGCACCTTGCGGTGACGGACCCGCTTGGGAGCGAGCATCACGCACCCTCCTCGGAGCTCGGGGGGGCCTGCTCGCCATCCGTCGACGCGGGCGTCTCCGGCGCGGGCGTCTCCGGCGCGGGCGTCTCCGGC
>DASQQQ010000216.1:0-7708 GCA_035643355.1 Actinomycetota bacterium
GGGCCTGCGCTTCGCGATCCGCGAGGGCGGCCGCACCGTGGGTTCCGGGCGCGTCACCAAGATCATCAAGTAGGGACGGCTCATGGCGAAGAAGGAAGGCAACCGCCCCAAGATCACGCTCGAGTGCACGGAGTGCCGGCGGCGGAACTACCACACCGTGAAGAACCGGATCAACGACCGGGAACGGCTGGAGCTCCGGAAGTACTGCCGGTGGGAGCGCCGGTACACGCTCCACCGCGAGACCCGCTAGGGCTCACCCCGCGAGGGCCAGTCCTCCCGGTCGTCGGTCACGTCCAGCATGGTGACCGTGCCGTGCCGGATGGCCAGGACCAGCGCCTCGAGCCTGGAGTGCACCCCGAGCTTCGTGATGATGTTCTGGGTGTGCGTGCGAAGCGTATGCGGGCTCATCCCCAGGTCCTTGGCCATCCGATCGGAGGGCCCGCCCGAGGCCATGCGCTGCAGGATCTCCACCTCGCGCGGGGTGAGGCGCGCCAGGCGCTGCTCGGTGCTGGCCTCCCGGTCCCGGCGGTGACGCAGGCGGCGCAGCGCGCCCTCGATCTCCTCCCGGTCGTGCAGCGGCTCGCCCCGGTGGACCCGGCGGACCGATGAGGCCACCAGCGTCAGGCCCTCGCTGCGGCGCAAGAGCCCCGTGGCGCCCGCCTGAACCACGCGCGCCAGCAGGTACTCGTCCTCGTGCCCGGACAGGATCAGGACGTGAGCGTCCGGATCGGCGTCCTTGATCCGGCGGGTGGTCTCGATGCCCTGCGCGTCGGGCCGAGCCATGTCCATCAGGATCACGTCGGGGTCGTGCAGCCGGACCGCCTCGATCACCGAGGGCGCATCGGTGACCACGTCCACCACGCGCAGGTCCTTCTCCCGACCAAGGGCCAGCTGAAGGGCCTCGCCGAACGTCCGGTGGTCGTCCACGATCAGCACCTTGATGCGCTTGTGGTCGTTAGAGGGCATGGGCGGCCTCATCGTAGGGGGGCGCGAAGGCCGAATCACGGAAGCTCGGCAAGTTGCCGTCCGCGCGTGGGCGTGAGTAGCGTGCGGCCGTGGGCCGCTTGGAGGGCAAGGTCGCCGTGATCACCGGAGCCGGTCGCGGCATCGGCCGGGCCACCGCGATCCGCTTCGCCGCCGAGGGCGCCGCGGTGGTGGTGAACGACGTCGACGCGGATCCGGCCCGGGGGACGGCGGCCACGATCCGCGAGGCGGGCGGACGAGCCGCGGTCTCCACGGACGACACGGTGGAGCTCGAGGGCGGTAGGGCCCTCGTCGACCTGGCCGTGAGTGAGTTCGGTGGCCTCGACATCCTCGTGAACAACGCCGGCATCACCCGGGACCGCATGTTCCACAAGCTTGACGATGCGCAGTGGGACCTGGTGCTGGACGTCAACCTGCGCACGGCGTTCCACGCCACTCTGGCAGCCTCGGCCCACATGAGGGAATCGGCCAAGCGGGAGACGGCCGAGCGGGGGACGCCCCTGTACCACAGGAAGCTGACCTTCACGACCTCGTACTCGGCCTTGGCGGGCAACGTCGGACAGGCCAACTACACGGCGTCCAAGGGCGCGATCATCGGGCTGATGCGGACCCTGGCCCGCGAGCTCGGTCCCTTCCGCATCAACGTGAACGCGGTGGCTCCCGGCTTCATCGAGACCCGGCTCACCGCGGCCAAGAGCGAGCAGGACGAGCTCGGGATCCCCGAGCACCTGCGACAGATGGCCTTGATGACGATCGCGCTCGGGCGCTACGGACGTCCCGAGGACGTGGCCGGGGTGCACCTGTTCCTGGCCTCCGAGGACGCGGACTACGTGACCGGGGTGGTCCTGCCGGTCACCGGCGGCCAGCTGGGGAGCTGATCGCCGTGCCCCTGAACCTCGCGCTGGAGGGCAAGACCTACCCGGAGCTGTCGTTCATCGTCGATCCGGACCGGGTGGCGATGTTCCGGGCCGCGGTGGGCGAGGGGCGCGAGGACGTGGTCCCGCCCACCTTCGTCACGGCGGCCGAGTTCGAGCAGTTCCCGCAGATCATCGGCGATCCCGAGCTCGGACTGGACTTCACCCGGGTGGTCCACGGGGAGCAGGAGTACGAGTGGTTCCGTCCCCTGGTCCTCGGCGAGCGGCTGACCAGCCGGTCCCGGCTGGCCCAGATCCGGCACAAGGCCGGCAACGGGTTCCTCACGATCGAGACCGAGCTGATCGGGACCGACGGCGAGGCCGTCGTGACCGCGCGCTCCACGATGATCGAGCGGGGCGGTGGCTGAGGTGGGCGTTCGGCTGGAGGACCTCGAGCCCGGAACGGAGATCCCGCGGCGGGGGCGGGTGGTGGTGCGGGAGGACGTCAAGGCCTACGCCGACGCCTCCGGCGACCAGAACCCCCTGCACCAGAGCGAAGACTTCGCGCGCGCCGTGGGGTTCCCCGGAATCATCGCCCACGGCATGTTCACCATGGGCCACCTGGTCACCTCGCTCAGCGACTGGCTGGGCGACCCGGAGGCCCTGCGCCGGATCCGCGTGCAGTTCCGGGCGCCGGTGTTCATGGGTGAGCGGATCGTGGCGGGGGGGCGGGTCCGCTCCGTCGATCCCGAGACGCGGACGGCCATGCTGGACGTGTGGGTCACCGTGGAACGCGAGGGGACCACCGAGCACCCGATCCGCAAGGGCGAGGCGGAGCTGCGGTTCCCCACCGGCTGAGGCGGCGGGGCTCGGCGCTCACTCGAGCTCGATCCGCTCGTGCTGCTGGGGACGGCCCAGCTCGGCCAGCGCGTGCATCGCGTCGCCCATCCGTTCCACCACGACCTGGATGTCGTTGTCGTAGCGCCGGCCGATGCGCGAGGCCATCTCGTCGACCTTGCGCTCGAGCAGCTCGCCCACCCGGGCCACCGATTCGGCCGTGGACCGCATGTCGCGATGGAGCTGGTCGGCGATGTCCTGGACCCGCCGCTCGACGATCTCCATCACCTCGACCGGCAGGCTGGCCTGCATCTCCTTCACCGCGCGCAGGGTCTGCTTGGACGCCTCCTGCTCCGCCGCGATCTGCACCCGGTCGGCCAGGGCCCGGTTGTCCGAGCGCACCATCTTGGCCAGGCCGGCGATCCTCGCGTCGAGGTTCTGCCCCAGGCGCTCCTCCAGGTCGTGCTGGCCCTTCACCAGGTCGGCGCCGGTGCGGTCCACGGTGCGAGCCGCGGCGTCCAGCCGATCCAGGGCCGAGTCCATGCGGCCCCCGATCGCGCGGTCGGCGGCCTCGGCCGCCTCGTGGCCCACGCGCTGGTGCAGGCGCTCCAGCCCGCCGTCCAGCGTGTCGGCCATGCGGACCATGTTCCGGTCGATCGCCGAGACCGCCTCGTCCAGCTGTTGCCGGATCATGCCGCCGTGGGCGTCGGTCAGGCGACGGGTCATCTCCTCCACCGTCCAGCGGGTGGCCGCGGTGAGCGCCTCGGAGACGCGGCCGAGCTCCTGGTCCAGCTTCTCGGCCAGGACCTCGTCGTGCTGCGCGGCGGAGCGCACCATCTCTTGGCGCAGGGCCTCCGAGTCCGAGCGGATCAGGCGAGCCAGGCCCATCAGCCGCTCCTCGAACCGCCCCTCCACCACGTGGACCGCTCCGTCCAGGTCGCGGGCGCGGATGCCCACGCGCTCGTCGAGCATCTCCAGCTGCTCGCCGAGCAGCCGGACCGTGTCCTCCATCGCGGCGGGGGCGGCCGCCAGCTGATCCTCCACGCGGGCCGCGAGCTGGCCCATGGCCGAGACGCCCTGCTGCACGTAGGCCTGCATGGAGTCGGCGATGTGCCCGGTCTCCCTGGTGACCAGCTCGCCGTGCTCGCGCACCTGGTGCTGGATCGTCTCGATCAGGGCCCGGTCGCGCTCGGCCAGGGCTTCGAAGGCGCCGGCCACCTGGCGGGCCACCCGCTCGAGCTGGGTGCGCACCTCCGCCGTCTGCCCCAGCAGGGGGGAGTGGGCCGCCTCCTCCAGGGCGCTCACGCCCTCGGTCATGGCCCGCTGGGCGGCACGGGCCTGCTCGGTGAGGATCCCGACCGCGTCTTCCAGCCGCGCGGTGCGCACGACCAGGTCCTGGAACCGCTCGTCGCTGTGGGCGACCAGCCCTCGGATCGCCTGATCGCGTGCGAGCGACTCGAGGATCGTGGCCTGGATCCGCTCCCGGTCCCCGCCGGCCGAGCGCCACACCTCGGCCGCCACCTCGTGCATCAGGGTGGAGGCCTCCTTGCGGATCGCCTGCAGGCCCTGCTCGAGGCGCTCGGTCACCAGCTCCTGATAGGTGGCCACGGCGCGCTCCAGGCGCGGGTCGAGGGGGTCCTCGGCCGGCGGGTTCCTGGAGAAGAGACCGCGGCGCCTCGCCCGGTCGGAGCCCTCGGGCGAGATGGGGTGGTCAGGTTGTTGCATGGGCGCTCGCATTCCGGGGCCGGCGCGACGCGTCCCGAAGAGTGTAGGGGAGCATGGGTGCTGCTACACGGAAGCTGACCAGGGATCTCGCCGCTGCCCCGTGCGGAGCCGGATCGGGCGGAGGGCATCGTGCCGGCCCACCCACCTTTGCCGCGCCCGTGCGGCACCCCCTATACTCGATCGGTAATGCCCCCGATCACCGACCGGGCCAGCATCTCGGAGGGGCGTAGCTCAACCTGGTAGAGCACCGGTCTCCAAAACCGGCGGTTGGGGGTTCGAGTCCCTCCGCCCCTGCAAGGAGCACGATGAACAGGCAGATGAAGCGAGCGCAGCGCCGCCAGGGCGGGCCGGGCGTGGATCGCCGGCCGTCTCCGGCCCAGGGGACGCGCCGTGCCGCCACGCAGGAGAAGCGCAAGCGCACCTCCGCCAGGCAGTTCCTGAAGGAGGTCCGCCAGGAGCTGAAGAAGGTCAACTGGCCCACGCGCCAGGAGCTGGTCGCCTACACGGTGGTCGTCCTGGTGTCGGTGACCGTGCTGACGGCCTACGTCTTCGGCCTGGACTCGATCTTCTCCCGGTTCGTCGTCAAGGTGTTCGGGGGCGGCTAGGCACCGATCTCCACCATGAACCACATCCCCGAAGAGGAACCCACGTCAGACCAGATGAGCACGCCAGAGACCGCCACCCCAGCCACCGGCGACGCCGACGCCGCGATCGATCCCGTCACCGAGCGGTCCGCCGCCGGTGAGCAGGAGGTCGAGGCCACGGTGCCCCCGGCCGCGCCCGAGCCCACCGCGGAGGACCTGCCGCTGGACGAGACCCTCCCCGAGGGCGAGCGCGAGGAGGACGTGGTCCAGGGGTCCCCGCAGGACCAGGCGCCCGAGCTCGTGATCTCGGACCAGCAGACCGAGGACGCGGTGGAAGCGGCGGTCGAGGAGGAGGCCGACCAGGAGGCCCAGGCCGAGTCGTTCACCGAGGAGGCCGCCGAAGAGGCCGAGGCGGAGGCGGCAGCGGAGGAGGCCGAGGCGGCAGGGGAGGAGGCCGAGGAGCCGGAGCCCGAGCCCGAGGAGCCGAAGCCCGAGGAGCCGGTGGCCGAAGCGCCCGCCGAGGAGGAGCCGGCGTCGGAGCCCCAGGAGGAGCCGGTCGAGACCACGGTCGCCGATCCCTTCAAGGGCCCAGGAGACTGGTACGTGGTCCATACCTACGCGGGCTACGAGAACAAGGTGAAGACCAACCTCGAGTCGCGGATCCACACCATGCAGATGGAGGACAAGATCTTCGACGTCCACATCCCGATGGAAGACGTGATGGAGATCAAGTCGGGCAAGAAGCAGGTGGTCCAGCGCAAGGTCTTCCCGGGCTACCTGCTGGTGAAGATGGTCTACGACAACGACTCCTGGTACGTGGTCCGTAACACGCCCGGCGTGACCGGGTTCGTGGCGGCCGGCACGGGCTCCAAGCCCACCCCCCTGTCCCGCCGCGAGGTCGAGAAGATCCTGGCCGTGAAGAAGGAAGAGGTGAAGCCCACCTTCCGCCTGGGCTACGAGGAGGGCGATGTGGTGCGCATCATCTCGGGACCCTTCGCCGACTTCAACGGCACCATCAGCGAGATCAACGTCGACCAGAGCAAGCTGAAGGTCCTGGTGAACATCTTCGACCGCGAGACGCCCGTCGAGCTCGGGTTCGACCAGGTCGCCAAGGTCTAGCCGCCCCGGCCGGCGGCGCGGGATCGGAGGGCACGTGGACGCCAGGCGGGACGCCCCCGTGTTCGCGGAGGGCGAGATCCAGATCCGGGCCGATGTCCAGGTGGTGTGGGACCTGATGGCCCGCATCGACGACTGGCCGCGATGGAACCCGGACGTCAAGAGCGCCCGGCTGGAGGGCCCGTTGGCCGAGGGATCCCGGTTCACCTGGCGGTCGGGACCGGGCACGATCACCTCCACGCTGCGGAGCGTCCGGTCGCGGCAGGAGATCGGATGGAGCGGCAGGAGCCTCGGGATCACGGCGCTCCACGTGTGGCGCCTGGACAGCACGCCCGGGGGGACGGTGGTCCGGACCGAGGAGTCCTGGGAAGGGCTGCCGGCCCGGCTCCTCCGGGGCTGGTCCCACCGCACGGTGAAGAGTGCGATCGACTCGGGCCTGCGGCACCTGAAGGGCGCCGCCGAGGCGCCGACCGGGTCGTGAGCCGGTCCGGAGCGGTACCCTGAGGGTCCGCCCGCATCCGCGGGACGGGAACGCGATACGCGGGAGGCCGGTTCGACCCGGCCGCTGGAACCGCAGGAGGTGATGGGGGATGCCCCCCAAGAAGAAGGTCCTCGCGAACGTCAAGCTCCAGATCCGCGCCGGTCAGGCCACGCCCGCGCCGCCCGTCGGCACCGCGCTCGGCCAGCACGGCGTGAACATCATGGAGTTCTGCCGTCAGTACAACGAGCAGACCCAGTCGCAGGCCGGGCAGGTCATCCCGGTGGAGCTCACCATCTACGAGGACCGCTCGTTCTCGTTCATCACCAAGCAGCCCCCCGCCGCCGAGCTGATCAAGCAGGCCGCGGGGCTGGAGAAGGGTTCGGGCGAGCCGAACCGAGAGAAGGTGGCCAGGCTCACCCAGGACCAGCTCCGGCGGATCGCCGAGGCCAAGATGGCCGATCTGAACGCGAACGACGTGGAGATGGCCATGCGGATCATTGCCGGCACGGCACGGTCCATGGGCGTGGAGGTGGCTCGATGAGCGGCAACGGCAAGCGCTACCAGACCGCGGCCAAGCTCCTGGAGCCCGAGCGCGAGTACGTGCCGGGCGAGGCCATCAAGCTGCTTAAGGAGTTCCCGCCCGCGAGGTTCGATGAGACGGTCGAGGTCGCCTTCCGTCTGGGGATCGACCCGCGCAAGGCCGACCAGATGGTCCGGGGGACGGTCTCGCTGCCCCACGGCACCGGGAGGTCGGTGCGGGTGGCCGTGTTCGCGGCCGGGCCCAAGGCCACCGAGGCGCGCGAGGCCGGCGCCGACGTGGTGGGCGGGGAGGAGCTGGTCGACGAGGTCATGAAGGGCAACATCGACTTCGATGCCACCGTGGCCACGCCGGACATGATGGCCGCGGTGGGCAAGGCGGGACGCGTGCTCGGCCCCCGGGGCCTGATGCCGAACCCCAAGAGCGGCACGGTCACCTTCGAGATCGCCAAGGCCGTCCAGGAGATCAAGGCCGGCAAGCTCGAGTACAAGGCGGACCGGACCGGGAACCTGCACCTGGTGGTGGGCAAGAAGTCCTTCAGCGAGCAGCAGCTGGTGGACAACTACCTGGCCGTGGTGGAGGAGATCCT
>DASQQQ010000217.1:0-5571 GCA_035643355.1 Actinomycetota bacterium
TACTCGGTGACGGTGGGGCTGGGTTACCTGATCCCGATCGCCCTGATCGTGGCTCTCGGATGGCTCGGCTACCGGAGGATCCGGCCCCGGCCGGTCACCTCCTCCTGACGGGGGAGCCGGTCCTCACTCGGAGAACGCCACCTCGATCGTCGTGCCCGGCACGAACTCGTGGACCTCGTCCAGGAGACCGATCTTGATCGGGGCCTCCTCGCTGAGGGGCGTGCTCACCACCAGCCGCTTCCCGCTGATGGAGACGAAGACCCGGTGTCCTCGGTAGTGCAGATGCAGCTCCAGGTCGGACAGCTCCTGGGGGAGGGTGGGGTTCAGCCAGAGCACGTCGCCGCGCACCTCGATGCCGCTGTATCCCCGCTGGACCATGTCCACGGTTCCGGCCATGGCCCCCAGGTGGATGCCCTCGGCCGTCGTGCCCCCCTGCACGTCGGCCACGTCGCTCCGAAGCGCCTCGGCGAACAGATCCCATGAGAGCTCCCGGTCCGAGCGAGCCAGGACCCAGGAGTGGACCAGCCGCGACAGCGTGGAGCCGTGGGAGGTCCGGTTCAGGTAGTAGGTGATGTTGCGATCGATCAGGTCCGGGGTGAGCTCGTACCCCAGGCGCGAGAACAGCTCCCGCAGCTCATCCGCGGAGAGCAGGTAGAAGAGCATGAGGACGTCGGCCTGCTTGGAGAGCTTGTAGCGGTTGGGGGTGTCCCCTTCCGACTCCAGGATCCGGTCCAGCCGCTGGATGTCGCCGTACCGGCGACGGTAGCCCTCCCAGTCGAACTCCTGGAGCTGTCCGTACCCCTCGAACTGGCTGATGATCCCATCCTCGTGGAACGCGATCCGCATCTTCCGGCTCAGCTCGTCCCACCGATCCACCTCTTCTCGGGTGAGCTCCAGCGTCTCCCACAGCTCCTGGAGCTGCGTCTCGGGGAACAGCTCGAGGATCTCGAGCACCCGCACGAACAGCCAGACGGCCATGGCGTTCGTGTACGCGTTGTTGTTCAATCCCGGCTGGTCGGCATCGGGGTACGCGTCGTGGTACTCGTCGGGCCCCATGACGCCACGGATCTCGTAGCGGTCGGTGGCCCGGTCGTAGCTCGCCAAGCTGTCGAAGAACCGGGCGATCTCGATCAGCATCGGCGCCCCGTAGAAGCGCACGAACTCCAGGTCGCCTGTGACCTGGTAGTACTGCCAGATGTTGTAGGCGATGGCCAGCCCGATGTGCCGCTGCAGATGGGAGTGGTCCGGCAGCCAGCGTCCGGAGCGCGGGTTCAGGTGCCAGGTCTGACTCTCCTCACGCCCCGTGGTGCCGCTCTGCCAGGGGAACATGGCGCCCCGGAAGCCGGCCTCGCGCGCTGCCCACTTCGCCTCAGGCATCCGGCGGAACCGGTACATCAGCAGGCTCCGGGTGAGCACCGACAGGCGCTGGTTCAAGAAGGGGAAGATGAACAGTTCGTCCCAGAACACGTGGCCTCGATACGCCTCACCGTGCAGGCCCCGGGCCGGGACCCCCACGTCCAGCCCGATCGTGTTCGGCGACACCGTCTGCAGGAGGTGGAAGACGTGCAGCCGCAGGATCCCCTGGGCCTCCGCCGGCCCCTCGATCCGGATGTCGCAGCGTCGCCAGACGTGGGCCCACGCCACGGCGTGCTCGGCCAGCAGGCGCTCGAAGCCGGGGGCCCGCGCCACCCAGATCGGGGCGTCCTCGGCCGGCTCGTAGACGGCCCGATCCCTCGACGTGACCAGGGTGACGATCTTCTCGAGGGTCACCGGTGCCCCCTCGGTCATCTCGACGGTGAGGTCGTGGCCGATCCACGGTCCCTCCCGGACCGTCCGCCTGGAGACCGCCTGATGGTTGCCGTTCCGGAGGATGTGGTTGCGGGCAGCCTGCGCGATGTGCACGCGTGATCCCCGCGTCTCCATCTCCAGCAGCACGGTGTCCTCGCCGATCTCCTCCGCCTGCAGCGGGACGAGATGGTCGCCGCGCAGCTCCCGGTACCGGGCCACCCCGGAGTTCGTGACACCGCCGTCCAGGCCCGAGCGGATCGTGGCCGGGCCGGACCAGTTCTGGGCTCGGAGCGTCACCTCGATACCGAGCACGTGCGCGTCCCGCATGCTCACGAACCGGCGGTCGGTTACGGCGGTGATGCGGCCGTCCTGGTCCTGGACCCGGAGGGACCGCGTCAGCACGGCCCTGCGGAGATCGAGCTCCTGCCGAACCTCCAGGGTGCGGAAGGCCTCGGAGCCGAACCAGGGCCCCTCGCCGATCCGGAACGTCACCGGCAACCAGTTCGGCACGTTGACCAGATCCTCGTTCCCCACCTCCCGGCCGGCGATCTGCGTCACCAACCGGTCGTAGCAGCCGGCCACGTAGGTGCCCGGGTAGTGGACCCCGTCGGCGCTGCTCTCGGGCGCGGCTCCGCGGGTCGCGACGTATCCGTTGCCGAGCGTGCACAAGGCCTCTCGGAACCCCTCCCGTTCGGCGTCCGTGCCCTCGAAGACCAGCGACCAGTCCGTGACGACCTGGGTCAACGCCCCGGACCCTCCACCAGACGTCCGATGCCCTCCAGGAGCGCGCGCGTCTCCCCGGTGTCGCGCAGCGTGTACCGGGCGGCGGTTGGACGGGCATCGTCCTCACCGCGGACCACGATCCCGATCCCCGACCCTCGGACCACCCGGAACGCGTCCTCGTCGGTCAGATCGTCCCCGACGTAGAGCGGGACGACGCCGTCCTCACGAGGGAACAGGGTGCGGAGAAGGAACAGCGATGCCCGACCCTTGTCCCAGGGCACGTCGGGTCGGAGCTCGAACACCTTCTTGCCGTCTGTTCGACGGAGGCGCGGGTGCTCCCTCGCCGCCTGGTCGACCACCGCCGAGATCCTGGGGACCTCCCGATCGGTTGCCTGCCGGTAGTGCACGGCGATCGCGAAGGCCTTCCGCTCCACCCGGGCCCCCGGCGCGTCCGCCAGGGAGGAGCGCAGGTCTCGCTCGGCCCGGTCGAGCTCCGGAAGGTACTCGGTGGCGTGCTGTCGGCGTTCACCATCGGGGCCGGCGAGGTCGAACCCGTGGCTGCCCGCGTACCAGATGCCCTCCACGTCGACCATCGAGCGCACGTCGTCCAGGTCCCGACCGCTGACCACCGCCACCGCGCACCGGCGGGCCAGGTCTCTCAGCGCTGCACGCACCGCCGGGTCGAGCACGGCATCCTCCGGTCGCTCCACGATCGGGGTGAGCGTGCCGTCGTAGTCGAGGAGCACCACCGGCGTTCGACCGCGCAGCCGAGCAGCGATCTCGTCCCACCGGTCGAGCGCCGGAGGCAGGTCACCGATGGCCGGCTCCTCTCCCGCCTCGATCGGGAGGTCGGCGAGGTCGGCGACGACGACATCCGCCCCGGCCTGGCGAAGCTCGTCCGCGTGATCGGCCCGATCGATCCCCACCACCACCGCGAAGCCGCCCCGGCGACCTGCCTCCACCCCCGAGATGGCGTCCTCCACGACGACGGCATCCGCCGCCTCGACGCCCAGCCGCCGGGCGGCCTCCAGGAAGATGGCCGGGTCGGGCTTGCCGCGCAGGCCGAGCCGCTCGGACACGAGGCCGTCCACCCGCTCGTCGAAGAGCCCAAGGACCCCCGCGGCCTGCAGCACCTCCTGCATGTTCCGGCTGGAGGAGATGATGGCGCTCGGGATGCCCTTCTGGCGCAGCTCCCGGATCAACGCGACGGTGGATGGGTAGGGGTCGGCGCCGTGCTCGCGGAGCTGGGCGAGGAAGTAGTCGTTCTTGCGATTGCCCAGGCCGCACACGCTCTCGCGATCCGGGGGGTCCGATGGTTCCCCCTGGGGGAGCTCGATGCCTCGGGAGGCGAGGAAGTCGCGGACCCCCTCGTAGCGGGGCTTGCCATCGATGTAGGTCAGGTAGTCGGAGTCCTGGAAGGTCCGGAACGGCTCACCGGATCGCTCGGCGTGCTCGCGCAGGTACTCGTCGAACAGCCGCTTCCAGGATCTGGCGTGGACGGACGCCGTGTCCGTGACCACGCCGTCCATGTCGAAGACGAACGCTCGGACCTGGCGTCCCAGCAACCGGATCATCGATCGCGACATGGGGCCTGTCTCCTCGGTCGTCCCTCACGATAGCGGGAGCGGGCGGCCGGAGGCGTCAGTCCCCCTTGAGACCCGGGAGCACCTCTTCGGCGAACAGCTCCATGGCGCTCCTCGCGGTTTCGAGGTCCATGCCCGGATAGTGCAGGCGCACGATCAGGTGGAGGTCGCGATCGCCGAAGGCGGTCACCAGCGGTCGCAGGCCGTGGGTCACCTCATCGGGCGTGCCGGCGATCGTGCTGGCCCGGAGGGTCTCATCGTCGTCGACGGTCGGGGCCAGCTGGTCGGCACCGGGCGTATCGGCCCCCGCGTCCCACGCCGTGTAGGCGCCGAGCTGGTGGGTGACGCCCGGACGGGCGGTCTCCCATGCGCCCGGGCCGCCGGCGCGCGCGACGAACACGTTCTGCAGGAGGGCCAGGCCCATGGCTCGGGGGTCTTTGCCCGCCTCCCGAGCGCCCTCATCGAACAGGCCCATCGACGGCTGGACCTCGGTGAGCGCCTCGGCATCGGTGATGTAGCCGTCGCCCAGCCGTCCGGCCCTCCGGATCGCCCGCTCCGTGTATCCGCCAAGGAACAGGAGCGGTCCCCCCGGCCGAGCCGGCGGCGGCGTGACCCGGACCTGGTCGTACCGGAACGAGCGTCCCTGGAACGAGAACCGGCGACCGGTCCAGGCCCGCCGCAGGACCTCGACCGTCTCCACCGTTCGCTGGAGCCGCTCGCGGACGGGGACGCCGAACATCCGGAACTCCTCCTCGCGCCAACCCAGCCCGAGACCCACGATGAGTCGGCCACCGGAGAGCTGGTCCACGACCGCGGCGTCCTCGGCCAGGCGGATCGGGTCGTGGAACGGCGTGAGGACGACCCCGGTTCCCAGCAGGATCCGTTCCGTGGCCGCGGCGAAGGCCCCCAGCATCACCAGGAGGGAGGGCAGGTAGCCGTCGGAGGCGCCGTGGTGCTCGCTGACCCAGGCGGAATCGAAGCCCAGGGCCTCGGCCAGGCGCACCATGTCCAAGGTCTCCTGGTACTCGCGCTGGAAGCTGCGATCGGATCCACTTGGGATCTGACCGGTGAACAGCCCGATGCCGATCCGAACGCTCATCCGCGGCAACGCTACCCGTCGTGCCCGCCGGGCTCAAACGGGCTCCCGGCTGCGGCATGATGCGCTGGTGGAGGTCCGCATCGATCCGTCGGCGCCGATCCCGGTCTGGGTCCAGCTCCGTCGGTCGCGGCGTCGGCGGTGGAGGACGGCCGGCTGCGGCCCGGCGACCGGCTGCCCACCGTCCGCGAGCTCGCCACGCGGCTGGGGGTGGCGCCGAACACCGTGGCCAAGGTGTATCGGTCCTTGGGGGACGCCGCCGTGATCGTGGGGCGGGGACGACGGGGGACGTTCGTGGCGGACGCGGGATCCGGAGCGGTGGACCCGATCCACGCCCTCCGAGTGGAGGCCGACCGGTACGCCGATCGGGCGGCCGCCCTG
>DASQQQ010000218.1:0-4661 GCA_035643355.1 Actinomycetota bacterium
GGCCGTGATGGGCGCCGCTGAGTCGGAACGGTAGGTCTTGCCCACCCCTTCGAGCCGAACGGCGACCCCCATCACGCACGACCTCCCGCAGGGAGCACATGTGCCTTCCGGGCAAGCTCCTGGAGCTGCTCCGCGGTGTTCGGGATGACCTTGTGCATGACGGTCCCCCTGGCATCGATGAGGAAGGCGTGGGGCGTCACGGCCGTATCGAAGGCTCGAGAGACGGCCTCGCCCGTCTGGTACAGCACCGTGATCCCAGGCGGGAACCGGATGAGCCGGGCCTCAGGAGTGTCGTCGATCACCGCGATCAGCGGGAGGGAGCCATCCCAGCCGGCGTTCCGTCCCAGATCTTCGAGCAGATCCCGGCAGGGTCCGCAGTCCGAGCTGAGGAAGAGGAAGATGCCGCCCAGTCCCGCGAGGTCGGCGCGGCGCACGATCACGCCGTCGGGATCGCGGGCCTCGATATCGGGGATACGGCTACCGGGTGGAAGCCCCTGCTGGCTGAGGTGCGGCGGCGAGCCCTGGAGCTGGCGCTCCGCGGTCTCGAGGACCTGGATGGCTCTCCGGAACTGTCCGAGCTGGAGGAACAGGACGAGCAGCACGGCGATCCAGAGGAGGGCGAAGGCGGCGATCCACGGGGCGGTCACGACGTGTCTCCTCTCGTCCGTTCCCCAACCGCTGCGACGGTTCTGCGGAGCTGCAGCGCCTCCTGCAGCAGCAAGATTAGCGTCATGGCGATGGTCGTCGAGAAGACGACGGCCAAGCCCTCCGCCGTTCGAAGCGAACCCTCTACTCGGCTCGGGAGGTCGATGGCAAGGACGGACGTCGGCCACTTGGCGACCACGATCGCCGCTGCGATGAGGATGATGTTCCTCGCGATGGACGGCGGCCCGATCCGACCGCCACGGCCGACGCCGAAGCAGCCGCACTCCATCTCGACCCCTCTGACGAGGTTCACGAGGATCGCCCCCGTGAAGGCGACGAGCAGCAGGAACACGGCCCCTGCGAACAGGGCCTGAGCGAGCCCTAGTGCCAGCAGCAGGCCCGAGGTGACCTCGATCCGCGGCAGCCAGAGCGCGACGGGCCGGGCCCAGCGCTCGGGCAGGACGTGATAGGTGCCGAGGGTCTGTGCGAAGCGCTCGGGGGCCGACGCCTTGGACAGCCCCGCGAGGAGGAACACCTGCGCGAGGGCGAAGCGAGCAGCCAGCGACACGACCTCGATCACCGGTTCCACCCCTCGACGGAGCTGCCTCGTTGCGACCGCAGGACAGACGCTGATCCCATCCCGCCCTCCTTCCTCACTCCTCGGCCAGCACCGCGGGCGGGGTCATCCGCCCGATCAGCAGCGCGGGGAACGCAGAGCCGGCCAGGGCGACCAGGATCCCCACGCCGGCGCCCAGGACGCCGGCGAGCACGACGGCGGCATCGATCCCGCCGATCAGCCAAGCGAGGAGCACCCCCGCGGCAGCCCCGGGCACCGCTCCCAGGATCCCCATGCCGAGCCCCTCGGCGGCCACGAGCCCGGACAGGTGCCGCTCCTCCCAGCCGGAGGCCCGAAGCGTCACCAGCTCGGGCGCCCGCTCCCGCAGGTTCAGGAACAGCACGTCGGCCACCGACAGCCCTCCCAGGGCCACGGCCAGGGCCACGCTCGCCAGGTCCACCCCCCGGACCTGGATCGAGATCGCCTCGCCGAGCAGCGTCCCCACCAGCACCCCACGGAACGACAGGGTGATCGAAAGCAGCAGCGCCAGGGCCCCCACCGCAACGAACAGCCCGCCGGCGCCGAGCAGCGCCCGCGAGCGCACCCGCCGCAGGTTCACCACGGCCATCGAGGAGACCCCGCGGACCGGACCTCTGGGAGCCCGCCCGACCACCGCCGGGCGCACGGCATCCAGCGGGGTGGACCGGGACGCCCTCAGGGCGGGCAGGGCGCCCGCGGTCACGGCCAGCACCACGGCGATCGGGGCCACCAGCAGCGTGCGGAGCACGGACATCTGCAGCGACAGCAGACCGACCAGCGCGGCCGCCAGGGCGGTGCCCGCGACCCCGGCCACCAGCCCCACCAGGGCGAGCTCGCCCAGCACCGCCCGGAAGATCGTCCCCCGCCCCCACCCCAGGCACAGCAGCGTGCCGATCTCGGCGCGCCGTGCCCGGACCGAGGCGAAGGCGGCGTTGGCCAGGAAGAAGGCGCAGACCACCAGCACCAGGACGAACAGGGCCAGGCTCTTTCGGTCCACGGCCGACAGGAACCGGATCGCCACCCCTTTTTCCACCCAGCCCTCCCGGACCAGCAGCGCCGGGCGCCCGAACTTCCCCGGGGGCAGCTCGACCAGCATCTGCCGGGGGGAGGACCCCGCGGTGATGTCCACCGCCAGGCCGGTGCGCTGGTGGATCAGCTCGGCCACCCGCCGGATCCGCTCCCTGCTCATCTCGTCCGGCCCGGTCACCCCCGCCACCCGGACCCGGATCACGCTGATCGGGGCCGACCTGTTGGCGCCCTCGAAGGCGGTGGGGTCGGTGAAGGCCCGGAGCCCCCGCAGGTTGGTGAGCATCAGCGGGGGTTGGGAGACGTAGTCCCCGAGATTCTGGGTGGGGAGCAGCGGTCCGCCCCCCAGCGCCCGGCGGCTGGGGGCATCGGCCGGGTAGACCGCCGGAGGATAGTAGGTCTCCAGCGGCACCTCGGACAGGGGGCTGAACCCCGGAAGGAGCTCGGGGTCGAAGGTGCCGATCACGCGGACGCCGGGCGTCTCGTACACGTTGCCGGGGCCGAAGAGGTTCGAGGCTCGATGAAGCGTGAGCCTTCGGAACTGCGTGTCCCGGTTCTCCTGGGGTGCCCACCCTCCGCCGAAGCGGCTTCGGTAGACCTCGCGGGCGTTCCGGTTGGGGATGGCTGCAAGACGGCCGGCGCCCAGCACGCGATACGTCACAGGTGAGGACGTCCAGTAGCCGTCGTAGTCCAGCGCCGGCCTGGGCCCCTGGAGCCGCTGGAGGTAGGCGTCGTAGACCTCGACCGCATCCACCGCCACCTTCCCCACATCGTGCCCTTGCAGCCGGTTCAGGAACCGGTACGCGTGAAGGTCGGACGTGAATGCCTTGTGGAAGA
This sequence comes from Actinomycetota bacterium, assembly GCA_035643355.1. Taxonomy (GTDB): domain Bacteria; phylum Actinomycetota; class UBA4738; order UBA4738; family HRBIN12; genus DASQQQ01. The sequence continues at coordinate 3,104 of DASQQQ010000218.1, forward strand.
GGGGTTCTGATGGCAGGTCCAGGCGTTCCACGACGACCCGCAGTGTCTCGTCCAGGTACGTGCGTGCGCTTACCAGGATGGGGACGGTCCGGTACTTGGCGTTCGGCGCCACCTGCTCCGTGACCACCCGGTCATCGGACCGCAGTATCCTCCCGGCCACGACGGCCCGATCCAGTCCGACCAGGCGGATCTCCTGGGCCGGGTCGATCGCAGCGACCGGGATGGGGAAGAAGACATCGGCGTATGCGCCGATCTCGCCCCCCGGGAGCGGGCCCTCGTCGGTGGGCAGCCATGAGATCTCAGGCGTCCTCTTCGAGTAGCAGTACAGCCCCTGCCTCAGGGCCAGGTTGAACGGGCTATCCGAAAGGATGTGCCCCTTGGATCTGGAGAAGGCCACGCAGATCGGAACGGTGCGACCCCCGCGAAGCACCTCCCCGATGAGGCCGTTCGGGAGCAGAGCGAATCGGGTACCGGTCGTGTAGTAGACGTAGATCATGCCTCCCTGGTAGGAAGAGCTCCCACCGTGTGCGAGCCACTCTTGGCGGAGCCGGTACATCTGACGTTCGTCATCCGACAGGAAACGTGTGATGGGGATGCGCACTGATCGGAAAGGAAGCGTGTAGCCGATGTTGGCGATCGGCGCCGCGACCTCCACGCCAGGGATTCGCCTGATCTCCCGGTACTGCTGGAAGGTGATCCCCCCGAAGATCCCGCTCAGGTAGTTCTGCTGGACGAGCTGCTCCCGCCGCTCGAGCTCGGTGAACGAGCCCGCCGGCCGGACCAGGATGTCGTAGGCGGGGCGGAAGTGCTCCTCGATCGTGCCGATCACGCGGACCTGGCTCGTGGCGACCGCCGACGTGAGCAGGGTGAAGCTCACCGCGGCCACGAGGATGCCGACCCCGAGCGTGAGGGTCCGACTCCGTCGGTGGATCAGCTGGCTCCACAGGAACCTCGTCACGACTCCGGTGCACCCTCCCCATGAAGCTCGGTGACGTCCAGCCGGAAGGGACGGGCCACCGCACGCGCGGATGTCTACTCAAAGCATCGCTGTCAGCTGCACGGGCAGCCAATCGTGAAGCACGATCCGGCGGGCTCGTGGCAGACGCAGCACGAGGTGCTCGAACAGTTGTCGAAGCACCGGTACTTGACCTTGGTACCGGAGCACGAGATCCCGCAGGAGCTATCCCTGCAGCATTGCGACGCAAGGGTTTCGGATGCTCGACTTGCGCCAGGGAGCAGGGCGAGCCCAAGCCCGATCCCGACGGTGGTCAGCGCCTGCCTTCCCATGCGCAGGAACCTTCGCCGGCTGAAGGCTCCCTGTTCGGACGTAGCCTCTGCGCCCATTGTCGTGTCTCCCGCAGAGATTACATGGCGACAAGGTACAGGGTGGTGTCCCGAAACGCAAGGGGGTCGAGCGCTCGCGCGGGGGCATCCGGTTCACCTCACTCCTCGGCCAGCACCGCGGGCGGGGTCATCCGCCCGATCAGCAGCGCGGGGAACGCAGAGCCGGCCAGGGCGACCAGGATCCCCACGCCGGCGCCCAGGACGCCGGCGAGCA
>DASQQQ010000219.1:0-10992 GCA_035643355.1 Actinomycetota bacterium
GCGCCGTCTGGCGCTGCTCGGGCGGGTCAACCTGCTGGCGGGCGGCGAGTTCGAGGCCCTGCAGGAACGTCACGACTTCCTGGCACGCGAGCTGGACGACGTGAGGAAGGCCCGCCGCGATCTGCTCGAGGTGATCCAGCGGATCGACCTCGAGATCGCCACGACCTTCGGGTCGGCGTACCGGGACGTGGCGGCGGAGTTCGAGGGCCTGGTGAAGGACCTGTTCCCCGGCGGGGAGGGGCGACTGGTCGCCACCGAGCCGGGCGACCTGCTGAACACCGGCATCGAGATCGAGGCCCGCCCCGGGCGAAAGCGCGTGCGCCGGATCTCGCTGCTGTCCGGTGGCGAGCGCGCGCTGGTGGCCATGGCCTTCCTGTTCGCCATCTTCAAGGCCCGCCCCAGCCCCTTCTACCTGATGGACGAGGTGGAGCCCGCCCTGGACGACGTCAACCTCCACCGCTTCCTGAAGCTCATCCAGGGGTTCGCGTCGGATGCGCAGGTGCTCGTGGTCACCCACCAGAAGCGGACCATGGAGGTGGCCGGGATGATGTACGGGGTCTCGATGCGCAAGGACGGCACCACGAAGGTGGTGGCCCAGGCGCTCGACGGCCCCGAGCGCGGGTCGGCGGAGGAGGCGCCGGACCAGGGGGCCGCGGCTCCGGCCGTTGCGGCGGGCCGTGCCGGAGCCGGACGCGGTCCGTTAGCCTGAAGGGCCCGTGACCTCCGCCATCATCATCACCGTCGTCGCGATCGTGCTCGCGGTCGTCCTCGCTCTCGTGCTGGTGCGGACCGGCCGTCGCGCCCGTCCCGGCCCGGAGCCGTCCCCGGTCCCCAGGCCGGCACCGTCGCGACGGGAGGCCCTCGGCTCTCGGGTGCGCGCGCTCTTCGGCTCGGCCGCCGAGGGCGAGGACGTGTGGACCCGGCTGGAAGACCTCCTGATCAAGGCCGACGTCGGTCCCGGAACCGCCTCCCGGATCGTGGGGGACCTGCAGGAGCGCTTCGAGCGGGGCTCCGATCCCGAGGCCCTGCTCCTGGAGGAGATCGCCCAACTGCTGGGCACCGACGGGTCGCTGGACCTGCCCTCGGATCGGCTCGGCGTGGTGATGATGGTGGGGGTCAACGGTTCCGGCAAGACCACGACGATCGGCAAGCTGGCGGCCCGGCTCGCCGCCCAGGGCAGGCGGGTGACGGTGGCCGCCAGCGACACCTTCCGGGCGGCCGCCTCCGAGCAGCTGGACGTGTGGGCCCGCCGGACCGGGGCGCAGTTCGTCTCGCAGCAGCGTGGTGCGGACCCGGGGGCCGTCGCCTTCGATGCCGTCCGCTCCGCATCGGCTCGGGGGGCGGACGTGCTCATCGTGGACACGGCGGGTCGGCTGCACACGCGGATCCCCCTGATGGACGAGCTCCGCAAGGTCCGCCGGGTGCTGGAGAAGGCCGCCGGGACCCCCCCGGACGAGGTGCTGCTGGTCCTCGACGCCACCACCGGTCAGAACGGCATCGCGCAGGCGGCGGCCTTCACCGCGGCCGTGGACGTCACGGGGGTGGCCCTCACGAAGCTGGACGGGACCGCCAAAGGGGGTATCGTCCTAGCGGTACGCGACCAACTCGGTGTGCCCGTGAAGCTGGTGGGAACGGGAGAGGACGTGGGCGATCTGGAGGCCTTCGACCCCGTGGCCTTCGCCCGGCGGATCCTGGAGAGCTGAGGTGGCCAAGGCCGAGATCCTGATCGTGGAGGACCACCCCACGATGCGCGAGGCCATGCGCATGGTGCTGGAGCACGAGGGGTTCGAGATCCGCGAGGCGGGGGATGGGCAGGCGGCCTTGACCATGGTCCGGGAGCGTCCCCCGGACCTGCTGTTCCTGGACCTCAACATCCCGGGGGCGAGCGGATCGGACGTGCTGCGGCAGCTGAAGTCCGATCCGGACACCAGGGACGTGCGGGTGATCGTGATCACCGCCACCGGGGAGGAGGGGCGCGACTACGTGTTGTCCCTGGGGGCCGACGAGTACTTCACCAAGCCGTTCAGTCCGCTCGCCCTGCTCCGGACGGTCGAGCACGTCCTTGGACCGGACCGGGCGGGGGACGAACCCTGACCCTCGAGCGGACGCCGACCCGCCCCCGGCTCCGGGCGGCGCGATCCCGGGGCCCCGATCGACCGCGGAACCCTTCCGCTCGGTACAATCGATCGATCCGGCTGGTCGTTCCTGGACCCGTCGCACCGGCGCGGGCGTCCGCGCTCCAACGGATATGTTCGACACCCTGACCGATCGCCTGAACGGCGTCTTCAAGAAGCTCCGCGCGCGGGGCAAGCTCCACCCCAAGCAGGTGGACAACGCCCTGCTGGACATGCGCACGGCCCTGCTGGAGGCCGACGTGGCCGTGGAGGTGGCCGACGACCTGTTGGAGCGGGTGCGGGCCCGGGCGCTCTCCGAGGAGGTCATGACGAGCCTGACCCCCGCCCAGCAGGTGATCAAGGTGGTCCGGGACGAGCTCCAGGAGACCATGGGCGGGACCCAGGCCTCGTTCTCCCTGCCCTCGGCCAAGCCCGCCGTGGTGATGATGGCCGGCGTGCAGGGCTCCGGGAAGACCACCGCCTGCGCCAAGCTCGCTCGCATGCTGAGGGAGAAGGGCAAGCACCCGCTGCTGGTGGCCGCGGACCTGCAGCGGCCGGCGGCGGTGGACCAGCTGTTCACCCTGGGCCGGGAGATCGGCGTGCCCGTGGTCTCCGACGGCAAGGACCCGGTGAAGGTGGCGAAGAACGCCCTCAAACAGGCCGGGCGTGAGGGCCTGGACGTGATGATCGTGGACACGGCGGGGCGCCTGCACGTGGACCCGGAGATGATGCGGGAGGCGCGGCGGGTCCGGGACACCGTGCGGCCGCACCACGTGCTGATGGCGTGCGACGCGATGACCGGGCAAGACGCCGTGGTCCAGGCTCGGGCGTTCATGCAGGAGGTGGACACCACCGGCTTCGTGCTCACCAAGCTCGACGGGGATGCGCGGGGCGGGGCCGCCCTGTCCATCACCGCGGCGACGGGGCGCCCGGTCTTCTTCGTGGGCACGGGCGAGAAGCCCATGGACCTCGAGCCGTTCTTCCCCGACCGCATGGCGTCGCGGATCATGGGGATGGGGGACGTCCTGGGCCTGATCGACAAGGCGCAGGAGAACCTCGATCAGGAGCAGGCGGCCGAGGCCGCCAAGAAGATGATGGAGGCCCGCTTCACCCTGGAGGACTTCCTGGTGCAGATGCGGGAGATGCGCAAGCTCGGTCCGCTGCAGGACCTGCTGGCCATGCTGCCGGGGGTGCCCGGGGGCAAGAACGCCCTGAAGGATCTGGCCGGGCAGGTGGACGAGGGGCAGATGGCCCGGGCCGAGGCCATCATCTGCTCGATGACCAGGGAGGAGCGGCAGAACCCCGCTATCATCGGTGGGTCCCGGCGTCTGCGGATCGCCCGCGGCTCGGGGACCACGACGGCCGACGTCAACTCGCTGCTGAAGGAGTTCGACGCGACCCGGAAGATGATGAAGCAGATGTTGGGCGGCAAGGGGATGCCCAAGATCCCGGGCATGCCGAACCTGCCGGGGATCGGTTAGGAGAGAGAAGGCATGGCGACCAGGATCAGGCTGCGACGGATGGGGGCGAAGAAGCGCCCCTTCTACCGCGTGGTGGTGGCCGATCAGCGCAGCCCGCGCGACGGCCGGTTCATCGAGAACATCGGCAAGTACCATCCGCTCCAGGAGCCCTCGCTGATCGACATCGACGAGGAGCGCGCGCTGCACTGGCTCCGGGTGGGCGCCCAACCCAGCCGCTCCGTGCAGAACCTCCTGGTGAAGAGCGGCATCTGGGAGCGGTTCCAGGCCGAGCGGAAGGCATCGCAGGCCGCCTCGTGAGGGAGCTCCTCGAGTTCATCGCGAAGGAGCTCGTGGAGGACCCCGACGCCGTCGCCGTGACCGAGGTCACCGACGACCGCGGGTTGCTGCTCCAGCTGTCCGTGGGCCGTGAGGACATGGGCCGCGTGATCGGACGCGGCGGTCGCACGGCACGGGCCATCCGGCTCGTGATGAAGGCCGCCGCGGTCCGCGACGGCACGCACGTCGCGGTCGAGATCCTCGACTGAGATGGAGGAGCCGGCCGTCGCGGTCGGCCGCATCACCGGGGCCCATGGCACCCGGGGAGAGGTCTCGGTCCTGGTGCTCTCGGAGGTGGAGGAGCGCTTCGCCGACGGGGCCGAGCTCTTCCTGGAGGACGGGCGTCGGCTCACCGTGTCCTCGTCCCGCCCGCATCGGGGGCGGCTGCTGGTCCGATTCCAGGAGGTGCCCGACCGCACCGCCGCCGAGGTCCTCGTGCGAGGGATCCTGTTCGTCCCCGAGTCGATGTCGCCCCCGCTGCCCGAAGGTTCCTGGTGGGACCACCAGCTCGTGGGATGCCGGGTGGAGGTGGAGGGCGGCCGGTCGCTGGGCGAGCTCCGCGACGTGATCCACACGCCGGCCAACGACGTGTGGAGCGTGGTCGATGCCGAGGATGCCGAGACCCTGATCCCGGTGCTCCGCGATGTGATCGCCTCGGTGGACGTGAAGGCCAAGGCGATCGTGGTCCGGGCCGTCCCGGGCCTCACGGTCCCGGAGGGGTAGCCCTCAGACCCGCCGGCTCCCGCTGCGACGGATCAGCTCCTCGTGCCAGGCCGGAACCGTCACCTCCGGCACCACCCGGTCGGGGCCGTAGGGCTTGAGATCCAGGACCGGGGTCCCGTCGAACACGTCCAGGCCCTCCACGTGCAGCGATCGACCCACACGTTCCCGGAGGCGCACGATGCTCACGGCGATCGGGTTCGGGCGCACCGGCGAGTCGCAGGCGAACACCCCGATCGTGGGGAGCTCGTCCAGGCCGAGGCCCAGGCGCAGCAGGCCTCGCGGCTTCACCTGCAGCGTGGACCGAGCCTCCTCGTCGATGCGATCCAGCAACGTGAGCACGATCAGCCGGGAGAACCCGTCGATCCCCTCCAGGGCGTCGGCGAACGGCTCGAACACCTCGATCGTGGAGGGCAGGTCCGGCGCGGCCGCCCGCACCACCTCATCGTCCGCCGACGTGTGCACGACCCCGATCGGACGGACGAAGGTGGAGGCGATCACCCGGTCAGTCTAGGGGCGCTCAGGCCGGACCGGCCGCGCGCTGGAGGTCGGCGATCGCGCTCCGCAGGTCCCGCTGACCGGCCTGCAGCTCCTCCAGGAGGACCAGCGCCCGACGGTTGACCTCGAAGTCGTGCTCGGCCTCGTCGCGGTCCTTCGCCGCCTGGCGGTTCTCGCTCATCATCACGACCGGCCCGGTGTAGGCGGCCTGGAACGACAGCACCAGGTTCAGCAGGATGAACGGGTAGGGGTCGAACGGCTTGCCGTGGATCCAGTCGCGGATCAGCACCGCGTTCACCACGATCCACAGGGCGAGGATCGTGGACTGGATGATGATGAAGGGCCACGATCCCACCCAGGCGGCCACGTCGTCGGCCACCCGCTCGCCCAGGGTCCTCCCCTCGCCGAAGTGACGGATGTTGATGGGGCTGCGGTCGGAACGGTCGCGGTGCGGCATCCGAAGGCGCATCGATCCCTCCTGATCCAGGTCGTTCTCCGGGCTCGAGCATCCTCCCGCACGACGGCCCCGTCGTCGACGACGTCGCTGCTAGCCTGCCCTGGTGCGGATCGACGTGGTGACGATCTTCCCCGGCATCTTCCAGGGCCCGCTCCGCGAGAGCCTGCTGGGCAGGGCGATCGGCCGGGGCCTGATCGACGTCCGGGTCCACGACCTCCGCGACTTCGCCACCGACCGGCACCGCCAGGTGGACGACGAGCCCTACGGAGGGGGACCCGGCATGGTGATGAAGCCCGAGCCGCTGTTCGCGGCGGTGGGGTCCCTGGGCGAGGCTGCGAAGCGGGTGATCCTGCTCTCGCCGGCCGGCCGCCGGCTGGACCAGGCCCTGATCCGCGAGCTGGCCGTCGAGCCGTGGCTCGTGCTCCTGTGCGGCCGCTACGAGGGCGTGGACGAGCGCGTCGTGGAGGGCCTGCCGGCCGAGGAGCTGTCGATCGGTGACTACGTGCTCTCCGGCGGCGAGCTCCCGGCGCTGGTGGTGCTGGAGGCCGTGACCCGGCTGATCCCCGGCGTGATCGGGAAGGAGGCATCCCACGAGCGCGACTCCTTCGGCCCCGAGGGGTTGCTCGATCACCCCCACTACACGCGCCCGGCCGAGTTCCGGGGGCTCCGGGTGCCCGAGGTCCTGTCCTCCGGCGATCACGCCCAGGTGCAGCGATGGCGTCGCGAGGCCGCCCTGGACAAGACCCGTCGGAACCGCCCCGATCTGCTGGAGCACTGAGGACGACAGCACCCACCTGTTATCATCCGTTCCCCGCCATGAAAGCGACCGATCTCGTCGACCAGGAGTACCTGCGCGCGGACATCCCGCCGTTCCGTCCGGGCGACACCGTGAAGGTGCACGTCCGGGTGGTGGAGGCGGGGCGGGAGCGCGTGCAGGTGTTCCAGGGTGTGGTGATCCGTCGCCAGGGCGGAGGGCTGCAGGAGACCTTCACCGTCCGCAAGATCTCCTTTGGTGTGGGGGTGGAGCGGACCTTCCCCGTCCACTCCCCGTCCATCTCGAGGCTCGAGGTGGTGACGCATGGACGGGTCCGCCGCGCGAAGCTCTACTACCTGCGCGAGCGGCGGGGCAAGAAGGCGCGGATCAGGGAGCGGCGGATCGAGGGCGAGGAGCTGGCCGCCCTGCGTCGAGCCGAGGCCGATGCCGCCGCCGCGGCCGAGGAGGCCGCCGAGCCCCAGGTGGAGGAGGCCGCCGAGCCCGTGGTCGACGAGGCGTCCACCGCCGAGGGCGAAGCGCCCGACGAGGTGGGCGCCGAGGAACAGGGCTAGCGTGTCGGGGCGGCGGCTCGGCTCCGCGGAGCCGGTCGGCTCGACCGCTCCCCCCACCCCCCCGGACGTCGACGCCCGGGCGGATCGTCGGGCCGGTCGGCCCCGCGACTCCTGGGTGGCCGGCGGACCCACCCCCAAGCGCCACGGGCTCCCGGGGTTCTTCCGCGAGCTGCCCGTGCTGGTCGTCCTGGCGTTCCTGCTGGCCATCCTGCTCAAGACCTTCGTGGTCCAGGCCTTCTACATCCCCTCGGGGTCGATGGAGACCACCCTGATGCCCGGGGACCGTGTGCTGGTGGAGAAGCCCTTCTTCCATCCACGACGCGGGGACATCATCGTGTTCCAGGACCCCGACCCCGCCCCGGAGCCCGATCGCGGACTCGTCGGAGGCGTGCTCCACTGGCTCTCGGAGGGCGTGGGGTTCACCCAGCCGCCCGACGAGGATTTCATCAAGCGCGTGATCGGGCTGCCCGGCGACGTCGTGGAGCTCCGCGGCGGCCGGTTGTTCGTCAACGGCCGACAGGTGGTCGAGGCCTACCTGCACGAGCGGGTGGACACCCGCTCCTTCGGACCGACCAAGGTGCCCCCGGGACGGCTGTTCGTGCTCGGCGACAACCGCACCAACTCGAACGACTCCCGGTTCGGCCTGGGCATGGTGCCCCTCGATAAGGTGGTGGGGAAGGCGGTGGTGACGATCTGGCCGCTCTCCCGGATCGGATGGCTCCACTAGCGATCGACCTCGGGCGGTTCGAGCGCCAGCTCCGGGCGCAGGGGTTCCACGCCATCGCCGGCGCCGACGAAGCGGGCCGGGGAGCGCTGGCCGGCCCGTTGGTGGCGGCGGCCGTGATCCTGCCGCCGGACTTCGATCTGGAGGGTCTCAACGACTCCAAGGTGCTCACCCGTCGGCAACGCGAGGCCTGCTACGGGCGGATCCGGGAGCGGGCCCTGGCCGTCTCGGTCAGGCGCGCGATGCCCGAGCGCATCGACCACCGGGGCCTGCATCGATCGAACCTGTGGCTGCTCCGCCGCGCCGTGGTGGGGCTGCCGATCACGCCCGACTACGTGCTCACCGACGGGTTCCCCATCTCCCGTGTCCCGCTCCCCTGCCTGGCCATGAAGAAGGGGGATGCGGTGACGGCCTCGGTGGCGGCCGCCTCCGTGGTGGCCAAGGTGAGCCGGGATGGCATGATGGACCGGTACCACCGCCGCTTCCCCGACTACGGGTTCGACCACCACCGTGGGTACGGCACCCGGGAGCACCGCGAGGCCCTGGCCCGCTTGGGCCCCTGTCCGATCCATCGCCGTTCCTTCCGGGGGGTGGGGGACGGCACCGTGCTGGTGCTGGACGACGAGGACCGCGACCTGATCGATCCGTTCCCCGAGGATGCCCCGTGAACCACGAGGACGACGGCATCGAGCGGTTCGAGGAGGAGCGGGAGCTCGAGCTGTACCGCGAGTATCGCGACGTGGTCCCGATGTTCGCCTACGTGGTGGAGACCGAACGCCGCTTCTACCTGGCGAACCGGGTCGACGTTCGGGTCCGAGACGATGGGTGGGCGGAGGTGGAGCTGCACGACGCTTGGGTGTGGGACATGTTCCGGACCGGCCGGTTCGTGACCAAGGTCCGTGTGCTCACCCGGCGCGACGTGAACGTGGAGGAGCTCCGCCAGGACCTCTCCGGTCCCGTCGACAGCGGGCTGACCGATCTCTAGGGGCCGAGCCCTCCGAGCCACGGCCGCGGCTATCGGACGTCGAGCTCCGCGTACATGCCGGCCGCGTAGTGGCCCGGGAGGTTGCAGATCAGCTCGTACCGGCCCGGGGCCAGGGGAAGGGTGACCCAGCCTTCGGCCCCCGGATGGATCCCGTCGCCTTCGCCGGCGGCGCAGGTGGCCGAGGCCTCGCCCAGGCTCCCATCCTCGCTCACCGCACCGTCCGGCCCCACCGGACGCTGGCCCACCCTTCCTGCGGCGAGCGGCAGGACGACCAGCTCGTGGGTGATGCTGCCGGCGTTGCGGACGACCAGGGACACCGTTCCGTCGGCAGCGGCGATGCTGGTGGCACGGGGGGCGATCCACATCGATCCGTGGGGCCACGGCCCCATCATCGACCACCCCGTGCTGTCGCCCATCATCCCGCCTCCGCCCATCATCGAGCCCATGTCCCCCAGGGTCACCCGGACCAGGGAACCGGGGAGGGCCGGTGCCCGGCACGAGGTCCGGTCGCGGATGAAGGGACCTCGGGGGTGGCTCGAAGGTCCTCCGGTCACCACGGCAGAGGCGGCCACGGCCGCCGCCAGCACCAGCGCGATCGCCAGAACGACCACCGGGACTCCGGCCTTGGCTCTGCGGGCGAGGATCCACATGAGGCCGACGCCGAGCAGCACGAACAGCCCCATCACCGCCCAGAGCCACAGACCGAGGTAGGTGTCGTTCCACATCACGGCCGTGAGCTGGCCTGGCCGCGCGTCACCGAAGATCCGGCGAACCGGTCCGGGTCCTCCTCGAACGCCTTCGCGCAGCCGGGGGCACAGAAGTGGTTGAGGTGGCCCCTCCACTCGATGCTCGCGGCGGCTCGCACCGGATCCACGGCCATGCCACACACGGGATCGAGGACCGTCCCCCGCCCGTCCCGCGGCGGGTCGATCTGTCTCGACGGCGCTGCCGCCCTTCGAACGGCGCGCACCAGGGGGATCGCCACCGCGGCCGCCAGCGTCAGGAGGATCGCCGACTGGGCGGCCACCGGGGCCCGGCCGAGGAACGCGGCCAGATCCGCGAAGCGTGCGGTGGCCCATCGGTCCCACGCCGCCAGGACCCCGGGGGTGATGCTCTCCCGCCCGCTGAACCCGACCAGGAACGTGACGAGCCCGATCAGCAGGAACATCGCGCCGGATGCGGCATCCGTCCACGACACGTCCCTGCCGCCGATCCGGATCGTGCGGGGGGCTGTCCTCCTCCCTGGGGCCTGGCCCCGGCGGGCCGCGGCCAGTGCGAACAACAAGAGCGGGAAGACCATGCCGAACACGTACGCGAGCCCGAGACCGAGGGCGCCGAACGGGTTCGCGCTGAGGGCGGACATCGCCACCACCCCGGCCAAGACCGGCGCGCAGCAGGAGCTCATGACGCCCGACCCCACCCCCAGGAGGAAGGTGGACGTGGCCGCGTTGCCGCCGCGACCCGGACGCAGCATCGGCACCGGCAGCATCCAGCGACGGCCCGACAGGACGTAGATCCCGAGCAGGACCAGCAGGAACCCCACCACCACGAACAGGGGGCCGTGCATGCCCCCCACCAGGTGGCCCAGACCGCCCACCCCCAGCACGATGGGCAGCAGGATCACCGACAGGCCGGCGCTGAACAGCAGCGCGGTCATGGGCAAGGCCACCAGGCCCCGGCGAAGTGACGCGCCCACGAAGTTCGGGAGCAGGGTCACGATGCAGCAGGGGGCGAACAGGGCGAGCACGCCCCCCAGGAACGCGGCCACCAGCGAAGCCGAATAGACCAGGCCGTTCATGCCGGGATCCGCCGCAGCAGCTTGCGGAGGCGACGCTCGGAGAGGCGACCGTAGCCGAGCAGCCGGTCCCCGAGGTACAGGGCGGGAGGGAACGGGGCCGGCTCGATCGCGAGCAGGCGGGCGCCGGCGTCGCTGTGCCAGTCGAGGTGCTCGGCCGGGATGCCGCTGTCGGCCGACAGCCGCCGCACGATGGCCCTGCCGTCCTCGCAGAAGTGGCAGTGGGGCACCGTGACGTAGGAGAGCCGGGCGCCGGTGCTCATGCCCGTTCCACCGCGGCCAGGATGTCATCGGGGGCGACGTACATCGTGGTCCCGGCGAGCTGTCGCCACACCACCTCGCCCCGCCCGTCCAGCACCACCACGGAGTGCTGGTCGACCGAGCCCATGTGGCCACCGACCTCGTAGGTCCCGAACGCCGAGCCCAGCAGGTGGTCCCGGTCCTCGAGGATGGGATAGGAGAGCCCCAGCTGCTGTGCAACCGAGGTCGAGACCCGGACCGGATCCATCGTTGCCGCCACGGCGGTCGCCCCGTGGCGCTGGAGCTCGGGGAGCTGTGCCTGGAGCTGCTGGAGCTG
>DASQQQ010000220.1:0-3646 GCA_035643355.1 Actinomycetota bacterium
TCGTGGGAGCGGCCGTGGGCATCGCCCTCGGCTTGACGGTGTTCGCGCTCCGCCGAGGAGCGTCCCCGAGCCAGGGACGGCTGGAGGCGCGCCTGGAGGCCCGGCTGGAGGTCCAGGCCGCCGAGCTCCGTCGGCTGGCCGTCCTCGGCGCAGGACGTCGGCCAGCACCTCCAGCCCCGCGTCCAGCTCTCCCAGGGCCAGGAGCGCGGCGCGACGCAGCGGCTCGTCGGATCCGGTCGCGGCCTCCACCAGGGCCGGCGCGGCCTGGGGATGACCCATCCGTCCCAGCGCGAGCGCCGCCCGGCCCCGGACCTCGGCGTCGGGATCGTGGAGCGTCCTCACCACCGGCTCCACGCAGCGGAGGTCCCCGCACGCGGCCAGGCCGCACACGGCCAGACGGCGGATCTTGGGGTCGGGATCCTCCAGCGCCTCGAGCAGGTGCTGGAAGCAGGCCTCGGTGCCGATCTGCACCTCGCCTTCCTCGGTCCTCACCTCGTGCGCCATCCCCATCACCCCCGCTCGGGTTCCGCATTCATGAACCCAGGTCTGGGCCCACCCGCCATGGGGCGAGGGACCCCAGGCGGGTAGGTCGCACGGCTCGGTGGCCGGAGCCGCTACGATGCCCCAGATGCCGCCACCCGAGATCCCGCTGCTGCGGGTCGGCGGGTCCCATCGGGACGCCGGCCGACGGATCGGGCGCGCGTGCGCGGAGACGATCCGGAAGGCCGTCCGGTTCGACGACCAGGTCCCCTGCGGACGCACGCGCCAGGAGCAGCTCGGCCTCGCCCGCGAGTACCTGCGGGTGACGGCGGAGGCCTACCCCTGGTACGTGGACGAGCTGGAGGGAGCGGCGGAGGCGGCCGAGGTCGATCCGCTGGCGGTGTTCGCGTGCGCGGTGGAGGAGATCTGGTACGAACCGCGTCGGCCGGCCCTGCAGGGCCGGTGCACCGACCTGGTGGCCGTGCCGCCGGCCACCGAAGGCGACCGGACCCTGGTGGCCCACAACAACGACCTCTCACGCTCGTACCAGGAGGATCTCGTGGCCATCGAGTGGTCGATCGACGGCGATCCGACGGTCCTCACCCTGGGCAACGGCATCTGGATCAGCGCCGGGTGGAGCTCGGCCGGCATCTCGTTCACCGGGAACGAGCTGGCGCCGAACGACGAGCGGATCGGCATCCCCCGGGAGGTCCAGTTCCGGGCCATGCTCCGCCGGAGCTCGCTGGATGCCGCGGTGGAGGAGGCGCTGCGTGAGGACCGAGCCTCGTCATACAACCAGGTGCTGGTGGATCGCTCCGGCCGCGCGGTCGACGTGGAGGGCTCGGCCACGCACGCCGAGCTCACCGGCCCGGATGAGCGAGGCCACCTGGTCCACACGAACCACTACGTCTGCGATGCGATGCGCCGGTACGAGGGCGACCCCGGCTACGCCGTGCGCTCCTCGTTCCGCTACCGGCGGGCGGCGGAGCTGATCGCCGCACGGCCACCGGGTACCGTCACCGCGGACACGATGCGCGGGATCCTCGCCGACCACCGGAACCCCCCGAGTCGATCTGCCGCCACCCCGAGCTCCACGGCGGTGAGACCGCGACCGTCTTCTGGAGCGTGGCCGACGTCACCGAGGGACGCGTGACCTTCGGCCGCGGCAACCCCTGCCACTCCACGGCGCAGACCCACACCTTCGCCTGACCCCGGCCCGGTCAGGGACCGGCCACCACCTCGCCCGCCATCATCACCATGGCCGGCTTGGTCACCACCTCGATCCGATCCATCGGGTTGCCGTCGTACAGGACCAGGTCGGCGGCGCGACCCTCCTCGATCACGCCGACGCGCTGCAGGCGGAGCAGCTCGGCGGCGCTCGAGGTGGCCGCCTGCATCGCCCGGGCCGGGGTCATGCCCCATTCCACCATGCTCACGATCTCGTGCGGCGCGTTGCCGTGCGGGTTGAACGGTGTGCCGGCATCGGTCCCGCAGGCGATCGCCACCCCGGCCCGAAGGGCGCGACGGAAGGCATCGCGGGCGCTGCCGGCCAGCGCGGTGGCCTTCTCCACGGCGTACGCGGGGACCTCGTCTGGATGCTCCACCATGCCGCGGATCGCCGAGATGGTGGGGACGTAGACGGTCCCGCGGTCCTTCATCAGCCGGGCCCCTTCGGGGGTCAGCATCGATCCGTGCTCGATCGAGTCCACGCCGGCCCGAACCGCGTCCACGATCCCGGCCGGACCGATCGCGTGGGCCGCGATCACCCGGTCCCACTTGTGGGCCTCGTCCACGGCCGCCCCGAGCTCGTCGGGGGTGAACGCCGTGAAATCGAAGGTGATCCCGGGGGTCAGGACGCCCCCGGTGGCGATGATCTTGATCGCCGTCGCCCCGTCCCGGATCTGCCGGCGCACCGCCGCCCGCACGGCGTCCGGACCGTCCACCTCCACGGCGATCCCGATGCTGTGGCCGTGACCTCCGGTGATGGTGAGGGCGCGGGCCGCGGCCAGGATCCGGGGCCCGGGGATCCGGCCCCGGTCCACGGCCCGGGCCACCTCGCAGACGACGGCGCCCCGCCCCCCCAGATCCCGCACCGTGGTCACGCCGCGATCGAGATTGGCTGCGGCGTTGCGGATCACCCGCAGCGCGGCCACCGTGTCGCTGGTCATCTCGCGGGCCTCGCCGGCGAAGTCGGCCGAGCCATCGAAGCACAGGTGGACGTGGCAATCGATCAGCCCGGGCGAGAGGGTCTTGCCCGACGCGTCGACCTCGTGGGCCGCCAGCGCCTCCCGGGGGGCCCGGGCGTGCGCGCCGGCCCAGGCGATCGTGCCGTTGGAGGTGAGGACGCCGGCCTTGGTCGCCAAGCGTCGGCCGTCGAAGAGCGTGGTGTTCGCGAAGTACGTGGCCATCCGGTCCTCCTCGGCCGCATCATCGCAGAAGCTCGCCCGGAGCTCAGAAGGGGCGGAAGACCATGAGCCAGAGGATCACCAGGATCCCCGCCGTCTCCACGACCGCGATCACGATCGGCCGGGGAGCACGCAGGAGCACCTCCAGCTCGTCGGGGGACGGCGCCGGCTCGCCCGTCACCGCCCGACGGACCCGGATGTAGTACGGCACGGCCATGGGGAAGGCCGCCAGCAGGAGGACGGCCAGGAGCCCGATCGCCGCCCAGATCCATCCCTGGCCCCACACGTGCAGGACGAAGCCGTTCGCCACCCCCGCGCCGATCAACACGATCAGCGAGACGTACATCCAGCTCCGGGTGCTCCTGGAGAGCTCGAGCAGCGCGCGGATCCGCCCCCGGTCCCGTTCCGAGCGCAGACGGAAGGCCACCGCGGCCGTGGCCCCGTGCGCCGCCAGGAAGCCGAGCACGCCCGCGATGTGCCAGAACAGCCAGAACCGGAACCAGAACAGCGTGTCCGCCGCCACCACCCCCTCCTCCGCTATCGAGCCGCCTCCACGACCGCGGACAGGCAGACCCGGTCCCGCGTCTGGACCAGCAGGGTGGTGACCCCCGCCTCCCGCCACACGGCCAGGCGATCCCGGATCCGGGCTATCGACCCCACCAGCGCCACCTCGTCCACCAACGCGTCGGGAACGGAGGCCGCCGCCTCGCGCCGCCGACCGGACAGGTACAGGTCGCGGATCAGGCCGGCCTCCTGCTCGT
>DASQQQ010000221.1:0-4296 GCA_035643355.1 Actinomycetota bacterium
GAGTCCCAGGCGCCTCGAGACCTCCGTCACCTGGGGGCCTCCGCCGTGCACCACCAGGGGGCGGATCCCCACGTGCTGGAGGAGGGCCAGATCCTCGGCGAAGGAGCGCGAGAGCGGTGCCCGGTCCATGGCCGCCCCGCCCAGCTTGACCACGATCACGGTTCCCCAGTGCTCCTGGATGAAGGGCAGGGCCTCGAGGAGCGTCCGGGCCTTGGCCACCGTGCGCTCGCGGATCTGGGGCGGCAGCTGGGGACGGCTCACGTCGTGTACTCCGCGTTGATCCGCACGTACTCGTAGGAGAGGTCGACGCCGAGCGCCCGGCTGGCACCCGGCCCGTCGCCCAGGCGGACCCTCACCCGCACGTCCCGCTCCTTCAGGGCGCGGCGGACCCGCTCGCCGCCCGCACCACGCATGTCCGCCGGGATCGTCCCGGCCGCGATCACCTGGACGTCCCCGATCCACGCGTCCACCGATCCCGGGATGACGGACGCTCCGGACGAGCCCACCGCCTGCAGGATCCGGCCGGGGTTGGGATCGCCCCCGAAGACGGCGGTCTTCACCAGCAGCGAGTCGGCCACGGCCCTGGCCGCCGCGCTCGCCTCCTCGGTGTCGAGCGCACCGGTGACGTCGATCAGCAGCACGTGGTTCGCACCCTCCGCGTCGTGGGCCAGCTGCTCGACCAACGACGCGCCCACCTCGCCGCAGGCGGCGGCCAGCGATCCCCAGGCCGCCGTGCCGGGCACGACCGGATCGCCACCCGCCGCCCCGCTGGAAAGCAGCAGGACGGTGTCGTTCGTGCTGGTGCAGCCGTCGACCGTGAGCGCCTCGAACCCGGGCTCGAGCGCCTCGGCGGCCAGCCGGCCGAGGTGCGAAGGGGGCACCGACGCGTCCGTGGTGACGAACGCCAGCATCGTGGCGAGCTGCAGGTCGGGCGCGATCATGCCCACGCCCTTCGCGGCGCCTCCCACCCGGTGGGTGGCCGTCTCGGCGATCGCCTGCTTGGCCTTCGTGTCCGTGGTGAGGATGCCCTCGGCGAACGCGTCGCCCCCCTGGGCCGACGCCGCGGCCACCAGGGGCGGCAGGGCGGTCAGGAGCTGCTCCATGTGCAGCGACTCGCCGATCACGCCCGTGGAGCAGGCGAGCACGGACCCGGGCGCGATCCCGAGCAGGTCGGCCGCCGCCGCGGTGGCCTCCAGAGCGTCGCGTTCCCCCCGCGGCCCGGTGGCCGCGTTGGCTTGGCCGCTGTTCACCAGCACCGCCCGAGCGGTCCCCGAGGCGAGCCGGGCGCGGGACAGGCGAACGGGAGCGGCGGCGAACGCGTTCGTCGTGAACAAACCCGCGGCCGAGCAGTCCCGGTCGCCCACCAGCAGCGCGAGGTCCGGGCGCCCGCTGGCCTTCATGCCGGCGGTGACGCCGGCCGCCCGGAAGCCGCGGGGGAAGGTCACGCTCACGGGTACATCCCCACGGCGGGCAGCCCGGTGCCCGGGTTCAGCCCGTGCATCAGGTTGAGGTTCTGGACGGCCTGCCCCGCTGCGCCCTTCACCAGGTTGTCGATCGCCCCCACGACGATCGCCGTGCCGGTCCTGGGGTCCGCGGCCGCCTGGAGCTCCACCAGGTTGGCCCCGCGGGTCCGCTTCGTGTCCACCATCGCGCCGGGAGGCAGCACGCGGACGAACGGCGCTTCCTCGTAGGCCCGGTCCAGGATCGCCGTGAGGCGCTCGGAGCTCGTGTCCGGGTCGGCGAGCCGCGCGAAGCAGGTCACCAGGACCCCTCGGACGGCCGGCACCAGATGCGGGACGAACGAGATCCGCACGTCCTCCGCCCCGGTCAGTGCGAGCGCGTGCTCCATCTCTGGCGTGTGCTGGTGCCGCGGGAAGCGGTAGGGACGCACGCTCTCCTCGGCGGCCAGGTGTTGCATGGCTGGGGCCACCCGACCCCCCGCGCCGGACAGCCCGGTCTTGCCGTCCACGTGGATCGCTCCCTCCCCGATCGCTCCCGCTCGGAGCAGAGGGGCGAGGCCCAGCACCACGGGCGTGGGGAAGCATCCCGGGTTGGCTACGAGCGCGGCATCCCGGATGCGGGTGGCGAACAGCTCTGGCAGCCCGTACACGGCCTTGTCCAGCCAGGCCGGGGCCGGGTGGATGAACCCGTACCAGTCCGGATACGACCCGGCAGGGAGCCGGAAGTCGCCGGACAGGTCGATCACGCGCAGCCCGAACTCCACCAGCGGCGGCGCCAACCGGGAGCTCGCCCCGTGGGGCAGGGCCAGGAACGCGGCGTCCGCGATCCCGGCCACGGCTGCCGGCTCCATGGGCCCCAGCACCTCGTCCCCGAGCGGCGATGCCGCGAGGTGCGGGTGGACCTCGGCCAGCCGCCGCCCGGCCGAGGTCTCCGCGCCGACGAACGAGACGGAGGCCGAAGGGTGCTCGAGGAGCAGCCGGATCAGCTCGCCGCCGGTGACGCCGGAGGCGCCAAGCACGGCGACGCGGAACGGAGCGAGGGAAGGCATGGTGCATAACTATGCGAGTGATGCATGACGGCGTCAACCTCGGCCGGGAGGACGCGCTGCGTCGGTGAGCCTCGCGCCTGGGGCCATCAGCCCTCGGGGCGGTCCAGCCGCACGTCGGCCAGCAGGGCCTCGGCCTGCTCCACGGCCATGGTCAACCAGGTGCGCTCCTGACGGCCACGGATGTCCTGGCGCGGATAGGCGAACTGGTTCAGGGTCTCGTCCGATCCGATCTGGATGCCCTTGGTCGCGAGGTACGCGCCGATCGCGAACTCGAACGTGAACAACGCCGTCCCGTCCTCGAAGGCCTGCACCGTGTAGGTGGTGTACCGGTTCGGATGGGCCGTGTACACGGCGGCGCCCCTGGGGGCCCGCTCGGTGGAGGGTGCGAAGCCCCGGTCGCGCAGCGCATCGGCGAAGTCCACCGCTCCACTGTACGGCGCAGGGATCGAGAGGGCGGAACCGACGGCTAGGGGCCGATCGGCACCTCGTAGTGCGAGCAGGTGAGCTCCCGGTCCACCAGGAACTCATCGTCGCGCGGGTAGAAGCGGGCCACCGTCACGTCCTCGCCGGCGAACGCCTTGACCGACTCCAGGGACTCCCATAGGGAGAGCACGAGGAACTCCTCACGGTTCCCATCGGTCCGGTGCAACACCAGCACGCCCTGGTTGCCCGGCGTGGACCGGAGCGCCGCCACCCCGGACTCCTCCAGATACCCGACGTACCCCTCGGCGCGCTCGGGCGCCGTCCATCCCCGCCACATCCTGCCGATCATCCAGTCCCCCCTCGATGCTCGAGCGGCCCGCATCGCTACCTCAGCGCGCGCAACCGCTCCCCCGCCGCGGGCGGCTCGCCCGGCGCCAGCGACCCGCCCGCCCCGGCCCGGGCCACCGATCCGCGTGCCTTGCTCAGCTGGGATCGGAGCTCGTCGGTCCCGTTCTGGATCATGGCCGCCGCCCGCGCGAAGCGATTCTCCACCACCGCCTCCATCGCATCGAGTAAGGCGGCTATCCGGGCCAGCGCCGAGCGCACGTCGCCCGGGTCGGCGAAGTGGTTGACCAGGCTGTACAGGAACAGGAGCACCGGCAGCGCGGTGGAATACGGCACGATCACCACCCCGCGGGCGAACGCGTCGGCGTGAGCCTTGCGGAGTACGGCGTAGGCTGCGTCGGGCACCGCCGCCACGGCCACGGGCGAGGTCAGGGCCGGATCCAGGTACTGCGCCACCTCGCGGGCACGGAGCGCCACCACACGCTCCACCTCCCGGCCTCGAGCCTCCCGCTCGGCCGATTCGGCGGACTCCAGCGCTTCCAGCTCGGCCACCGCCGGCCACTTCGAGTCCACGGGCAGGCGGCGGCCGTCGGGGAGCCGCAGCGCGAACTCCACGACCTTGCCGTTCACCCGGAAGTCGGTCTCGAGCATGTCCGGGGGGAGCTCGGCCAGGTGCTGGCGGAGCACGTTCTCGCCGGCGCGTCCCCTGCCGCTTCCGCCGGCCAGGACCGTGGACAGCCGGCGGATCACGCCCCAGGCCTCCGACTCCTGGTCCCGGCGCTCGCGCTCCCGCACGGCCAGCTCCTCGAGCACCCGGCGGGCGCCGTCCAGCCGATCGCCCAGATGCTCCGCCTGCCGATCCCGCGCCGAGGAGGCGTCGGCCAGCCGACGGAGCTCGGCGGCCTGGACCTCCAGCCGGGCCTCCAGGCGCGCCTCCAGCCGTCCCTGGCTCGGGGACGCTCCTCGGCGGAGCGCGAACACCGTCAAGCCGAGGGCGATGCCCACGGCCGCTCCCACGA
>DASQQQ010000222.1:0-16191 GCA_035643355.1 Actinomycetota bacterium
ACGTTGGCCGACGCCGCTGGCCCAGAGGCGATCGCCGTGGCCGCCGAGCGGCTGGGGTGTCGCAGCGTGGCCTTCACCTACAACGATCCGGTGATCTTCCTCGAGTACGCGATCGATGTGGCCGACGCCTGTCGCGCGCACGGTATCCGGACCGTGGCCGTGACGGCCGGGTACGCGATGCCCGAGGCTCGGGCCGAGCTGTTCGCGCACGTGGATGCGGCCAACGTGGACCTCAAGGGGTTCAGCGAGGACTTCTACCGGCGGGTCTGCCTGGGGAGCCTGCAGCCGGTCCTGGACACGCTCCGGTACCTGCGGGGCGAGACCAGCGTGTGGATCGAGATCACCAACCTGGTGATCCCGGGGGAGAACGACGACGAGCGCCAGATCGACGCCATGACCCGGTGGGTGGTGGAGCACCTCGGGCCCGACGTGCCGATGCACTTCACCGCGTTCCACCCCGACTTCAAGATGCGGGACCGGCCGCCCACCCCCCCGGCCACCCTGACCGCCGCGCGGCGGATCGCCATGGCCAACGGTGTTCGGTACGCCTACACGGGCAACGTGCACGACGTCGCGGGGCAGACCACACGGTGTCACGACTGCGGGGCTCCCCTGATCGAGCGGGA
This sequence comes from Actinomycetota bacterium, assembly GCA_035643355.1. Taxonomy (GTDB): domain Bacteria; phylum Actinomycetota; class UBA4738; order UBA4738; family HRBIN12; genus DASQQQ01. The sequence continues at coordinate 627 of DASQQQ010000222.1, forward strand.
CGGGTACGACCTGCTGAACTGGAACCTCGGCCCCGATGGGCGCTGCCGGGTCTGCGGTACCCGGTGCGCCGGCGTGTTCGACGCCGAGCCCGGTCGGTGGGGCAGCCGTCGCCGGCCGGTCCGCCTGGCCTCTCCGTGAGCGCTCCCTCCGAGCCCCGGCCTCGTCCCGCGGTCGCCGCCGGCACGTTCTACCCGGCGGAGGCCCACCGCCTGCGGGCCGCGGTGGACCGGCTCCTGGCCTCGGGCGGCGCGCCGATCGGGGACCCGCCGCCGGCCGTCATCGTCCCGCACGCCGGCTACCGGTACTCGGGGCCGGTGGCCGCATCCGCCTACCGGCTCCTGCGGGCGGCGGGCGACCGGGTGCGTCGGGTGGCGCTGTTGGGTCCAGCCCACTTCGTGCCCCTGGGGGGTGCGGCGGTGCCGGGCTCGCCCGCGTGGGACACCCCGATCGGGACGGCCGCGATCGACCCAGTCCTCCGGGAGGTCGCCGCGGGCGCCGGTGCCGTCATCGACGATGGTCCTCACGAGCCCGAGCACGCGCTGGAGGTCCAGCTTCCGTTCCTGATGCGCTTGCTCGGAGCCGGGACCACGTTCCTGCCCGTCGCCGTCGGCCGGGCGGGGGCCGAGGTGGTCGCCGGGCTGGTGGAGGCGCTCTGGGGGGAGGTCGACCTGGTGGTGGTGAGCACCGATCTCAGCCACTACCTGGACGTCCACGCGGCCCGCCTCCGCGACCGCCGGACGGCCGACGCGGTGCTGGCCCGCCGGGCCGAGGCGATCGGCCCGGAGGACGCCTGTGGCCTCTTCGCCCTGCGCGGGATCGTGCAGCTGGCCCGCGTTCGCGACCTCCCGATCCGTCTGCTCGACCTCCGCACGTCGGCCGACACGCTGGGCGATCCCGACCGCGTGGTGGGCTACGGCGCCTTCGCCGTCGGAGCGTGAAGCTGCGACGGCGGCCCGATCGATCGCCGGGACGATAGGGTCCGGGCGGGGGCGAACGCGTGGCACTCGTCGGGGCGAGGCGGGGAACCGGGACCGGCACCGGCCGGGACGTGCGCCTGCTGTTCGCGCTCGGCGGGGCGACCACCGCGGCCCTGCTGCCGTTCTTCGTGCTGTGGCTGCGGGATCGAGGGCTGACCGCGGACCGGATCGGGATCGTGCTGGCCGTCTCGAACCTGGCCGGCGTGCTCACCGCGCCCGCCTGGGGGCACGTGGCCGACACGCGCTTGGGGTCGGTGGGGGCCCTGCGCGTGGCCTCGGTGGGGGCGGCGCTGACCGCGCTCGCGCTGGTCCCCACGGGCTCGGTGTTCGCGCTGATCCTGCTCGTGTCCGCGGTCCACGCCACGATGGAATCGCCCGGCACGGCGCTGGCGGACGCCATCGCCCTCGGCCACCTGGGGGTGGACCGGGCGACCTCGTACGGCTCGATCCGCCTATGGGCGAGCGCGGGATGGGCCGTGGCCGTGATCGCGTTCGGCGCGCTCTTCCAGCGGCGGGGGCTGGGCGCGGTGATGCCGATCTACGCGGGTGGGATGCTCCTGTACGCGCTGGTCCTCACCGCGCGGTTCCAGCGCATCCGGCCCGAGGGAAGAGGGTCCCACGGGACGCTTGTCGCCTCCTGGGGCGCGCTGCGGAGCAACCGCCGTCTGCTGATCTTCCTGGCCGGGCTGCTGGTGGTGAGCACGGCCACCTGGGGGACCTGGAGCTTCGTCCCGCTGCGGATCGCCTCCCGCGGGGGCGGAGCGTTCCTGGTGGGCTTGGCGGCGGGGCTGGCCGCGGTGGTGGAGATCCCGTTCTTCCGGGCCAGCGCATGGCTCGGTCGGGTGGCCGGGCAACGGCTCTTGTACGCGGCCGGGTGCGGCATCTACATCGCGATGATGGTCGGGTGGGCCCTGGTGCCGGCTCCGGGGGTGGTCGCCGCGATCAAGGTGGTGGGTGGCGCGGGGTTCGGTCTGACCTACGCGGCCCTGGTGGTGATCACCGGGCGCCTGGTGCCCCGGGAGCTGCAGGCCACCGGCCAGACCCTGATGCAGGTGACCGGGAACTGGATCGGCCCCATCCTCGGCTCGGCGGCGGGGGGCTTCGTCTACCGACACGTGGGCCCGCCGGCCCTGTTCGGTGGGGCGGCCGCGCTGTTGTCCGTCGGCGTGGTGGTCGTGTGGTCCTCCCTGCGCGGTGTCGACGAACGGGGCCCGGCTGCCGCCGTTCGTTGAGGGATGCATCCCCCGGTACGCTGACCGGGATGAACGTGTTCGATCTGTCGGGCGAGGCCCTTGGCGAACGTCTGCGCGCCTGGGGCGAGCCACCATTCCGGGGGGGCCAGGTGTACGCACAGCTGTGGCGGCGTTCGGCCACCTACGAGGAGATGAGCGACGTCCCGCCGGCCCTTCGGGCGCGGCTGCAGGCCGAGCTCCCTCGCGCCATCGATGTGCTCGAGGAACGTGTGGCCGACGCCGGCGCCACCCGCAAGGCCCTGCTCCTGCTCGGAGGGCGACACGTGATCGAGACGGTGTTGATGGGGTACCCGGATCGCGTCACGGCCTGCGTGTCCTCGCAGTCCGGATGCGCCATGGGGTGCGGGTTCTGCGCGACCGGACAGATGGGGCTGCAGAACAACCTCACGGTGGGCGAGATCGCCGCCCAGGTCGTCTGGGCCAGGCGAGAAGCGGCCCGCCTCCCCCCGGGCACGCCCCGGCGCCTCTCCAACGTGGTGCTGATGGGCATGGGTGAGCCCCTCGCGAACGAGCGGCACACCTTCGAGGCGATCCAGCGGCTGACCGATCCGACCGGGATGGGGATGGGGGATCGGCACATCACGCTCTCCACGGTCGGGGTAGCCCCCGGCATCCGGCGCCTGGCCGAGCGGTTCCCGCAGGTGGGCCTGGCGGTCAGCCTGCACGCCGCGGACGACGAGCTGCGCGATCGTCTTGTGCCGGTGAACCGCCTGTGGCCGCTCCGCGTGCTGGAGGGGGCGATCGCCGACTGGCGGGCGCGCACGCATCGCCGCCCCTCGATCGAGTGGGCCATGATCGACGGCGTGAACGACGGGTCCGGCCAGGCGGAGATGCTGACGGGGATCGCCCGGCGGCTGCACGCGCACGTCAACCTGATCCCCCTGAACCCCACCCCCCGCTCGGCGCTGCGGCCGAGCCCTCCGGGACGCATCGGGCGCTTCGTCGAGGTGCTCCGCGTGGGGGGCGTGAACGTGACGGTGCGGGACACGCGGGGCCGGCGGATCGAGGCCGCCTGCGGGCAGCTGCGGTGGGCGCACGAGGCGGCCGGTCGTGCCTCCCGGACCGCGTATCGCCCCGAGGGCGCGCCGGCCGCGACGTCCGCGTAGCCGGGGCCCAATCCTCAGGGGAGGGCCGGCGAGGCCGAGACCGACACGCTGGGCGAGGCGGTCGGGGAGGGGCCGGAGGGCGTGGGCGTGGCGGACGGCGTGGGCGTCGGGGTGGGCGGGGGCGTCGTTGGGCTGGGGCTGAGGTGGCCGAACTCGTCCTCGATCACGTGCCGGGTGACGGTGAGCTGGCCGGTCTTCGGGGACTGCTCGATCAGATCGTAGGCCACCAGGCTGGGAGGGGCGCCCGGCTCGAAGTACAGCACCTCGGCCGACATCGGGATGTTCGCGGAGGTCTCGAACGTGGTGAGGGCCGAGGCACCGGTGGTCCCGATCTGCAGGTACAACGTGCCGTCCTGGACCCAGGCCTTCGTCTCGTGGAAGTGGCCGGACAGGACCAACGGCACCCGCCCCGCCACCGACTCCGCCATCCGCCAGTCGTGCACGGCCACGATCCCGACCGGCGGCGAATCTTCCACGTCCGACAGGACGCGCTGCCCCGCCAGGCGCGCCTGCTCGGCGAACACGTCGTCGGGCAGGTTGCGCGTGATCGTGGGAGGGACCGGGTCCCCGAGGCCGTAGATGCGGATCCCGTCCACCTCTGTGGTCCGCCCGTCCAGGACCGTGGTGTTGGGGAGCTTGGCCAGGTCCCGCTGGAAGGCGAGCGAGTCGTGGTTGCCCCGCACCCAGACCACGGGTCGATCGAAGCCGCGGATGTAGTTGAGCACGAAGTTCTCCGGCTCGGAGCCGAACGACGTGGTATCGCCCGTGTCGATCACGAAGTCCACGTCGAACCCCGAGGCGATCTGCTGCGCGAACTGGAAGCCGAGCGGTGACAGATGCATGTCGGAGATGTGGAGCACCCGGATCTCGCCCGCCCGTCCGACGAGGTTCGTCTGCACCGACGTGAACGCGTTGATGGCGCCGTCCACCACCCGTCGGAGCTGCTCCTGGAACGCGTCGAGCTCCTTCACCGTGCGCCCCGGTGGGATCACCTGCGCGGCCAGGGCCAGGGAGCCCGAGAACGTGGGCGCGCCGAAGGCCTGGGGGCGGAACGTTCCCACGGCCAGGACCTGGGTCCCGCCCACCGCCAGCAGGCAGGCCAGGACGCTGGTGAGGACGGCGCGCCACCTGGTGCGGAACACGATCAGCGCCAGCACCCCGGCGGTGAGCACGGTCACCACCAGCACCTTGAGCGCCTCCAGCACCACGGCGTGCTTGGCGTCCGACTCCACGCCGGCCACCAGCTGGTCCAGCCCGCCGTCGCCCACCTGCCGGCTGAGCTCGCCGATCTTCACGTCGGTCAGGGTGGCCCGCAGCCGCAGCGGTGCCAGGTGCGTGTCGGCCGTGAGTCGTCCGAGCGGCGGCAGCTCGATATCGGTGACGCCTCGCCCGAAGGCCGAGTCGAGCCGCACCTCGAACGGCCCCATCTGGACCGTGGTCCCCGACCACAGGGCCATGCCGAGCCACGCCCCGAGCAGCCCGATCAGGATCGGGAGGGCGATCCGAGCGCCGCGACGGACGCCGGGTGGAAGGGATCGGGCACGCCAACGCATCCCAGATGGAACGTACCAGCGGGGACCCCCATCCCCGGGATCCGGGGCCCCGGATCTCGCGGATCCCGGCTTCCACGGGGTCCCGGTCCGGCCGTTGTTCGAGCGACGGATGCCCGCCTGGGCAGGGCCGGTGGGCCCTAGGCCTGCGGCACCGCCGCGGGCAGGCTGACGCCGTGGTCCGGCGCGACGGGCGGACCTTGCCCCCCGCTCGTCCGCCGGCCACCGGCCTTGGCGCCTGAGGACCGCTGCTACAGTCGGCCCGGTGGAGCAGACCGTGTCGTGCACCTCGTCCACGCCGCGGACCATGGCTCTCGCCGGGTCGGTGGCCTCGGTCCTGCTCGTCGCGGTGGTGGCCTCGGTCCCGGGCTCCCCGTTCACCCCGATCCTGCCGCGGGGGGCCGGGCCCTTCGGGCCGTTCCGGTGGATCGCCGTGGGGGTGGGCCTGGATCGCCTCTCACCCTCCGCGCTGGCCGGCGTGGGCCTGGCGACGATGGCGCTGGCCGCCGGGGCCTTCCTGCTGGTCCTGCGGGAGGCGTGGCGCGGGACGATCGGGGTCCGCACCCTGCTGTGGCTGGCCGTGGCCTATCAGCTGGGGCTGCTGCTGGTGCCCCTGCTCTTCTCCCGCGACGTCTACTCGTACGCGGCCTACGGCCGCATCGCCGGTGTGCACCACGCGAACCCGTACGTGCTCGCCCCGGCGGCGTTCCCGAACGACGCCTTCACGCCCTTCGTGGGGCCGAAGTGGGTGGGCACGCCGGCGGTCTACGGACCTCTGTTCACGCTGCTGTCATCGGGGCTGGTGCGGGTCGTCGCCGGCGTGGCGGCCACCATCCTGGTCTTCCGGGCCCTGGCCATCGCGGCCACGCTGGTGAGCCTCTCCCTCATCGCGTGGCTGGTCCGCCGAGCCCAGCCCGCTCGAGCGGCGTTCGCCGTGGCGGCGTTCGGGCTGAACCCCGTGGTCCTGTTCCAGTCCAGCGGCAGCGGTCACAACGACCTCCTGGTGGCCCTCGCGGTGGTGGGGGCGCTGGCGCTGGTCTGGGCTCGGCGAGAGCTGCTGGCCACGGCGTCGCTGTCGCTCGGGGCGCTGGTGAAGGTCACCGCGGGGGTGCCGCTGTTGCTGTTGATCGTCGCCGCCACGGCGAGGGCGGAGCCCGGCCGTCGCCTCCGGGCCCTGGCCTCGCACCTGGGACTCAGCCTCGCGATCGCGCTGGTCTTCGCCGCTCCCTTCCTGAACGCGAGCGACCCCACGCTCGGCATGAGCGAGCTCGCCCGCCACGAGGGCTGGCTGGCCCCGTCCCGCTTCTTCCGGCGGCTGCTGGACGCGCTGAGCGGTGACACCCTGGGGATCGCGGCCAGGGTCCTGTTCGCCGCGATGCTGGTGGCGTCGATCGCGGCGATCGCCGTGTGGTTGGCTCGGCGGGGAGCGGCGCGGGGGCCGGCCGCCTGGGGTGGCGCCTGGGCCTGGGGCCTGCTCCTGTTGATGCTGCTGGGGCCGGTCCTGCTGCCCTGGTACGCGGTCTGGTCGCTCCCCCTGGTCTGGCTACTGCCCCGGGTGCCGCGGGCCTCCCTGATCGGCACCGGCGTGGCCCTGACCCTCTCCGGATGGACGGCCGAGCCCTCCCGCTTCACCCGGGCCTACGACCTCAACGTCCTGTTCGGCCACTACGTGCTGACCCCCATCGTGATCCTCCTGCTGGCCTGGACCGGGTGGGACCTGTGGCGTCGCCTACGCGAGGGCCGGCCGCTGGAGGACGATCAGGCCCGCGTACCCGCTCAGGCCGGCCAGGGCTGAGACCGCCGTGGGGCCGACCCACCCGGTCAGGGGCAGGCCCAGCCGCTCCAGGATGATGCCGCTCAGCATGAGCGCCGCGGCCCCGAGCAGGGGACAGAGCAGGAGCGCCAGGGGCCGGTCCGGCGTGAGGGTCCGGGCCCAGCCGTAGCCGACCGCGCCGATCAGGGCGAGCGCCGCGAGGGCCGCGACCACCGCGTCGGCGGGCGACGAGGCCCCGAGGGGATCCACGGGGGCGAGGACCGGCGCCGGATGCGACGCGTCGACCCGGACCCCGGGAGCGACCTCCTGCATCGGACCGCGGTCGCCCTGGCAGCTCAACTCCGGGCAGGAGAGCTCGGACCCGTACCCGGGGGCATCGAAGGCCAGGAGGTCGAACAGCAGGGGCGGCTGGGCGGCAGCCCGGATGGCGCGGGCCGCGTCCCGGTCGTAGAAGAAGACCAGGGCCCGGCGCTCCCGTGCGTTCCGGGGGGACAGGGCGGTCGACCCGGTGAGCGGTGGGACCACCACGTAGACATCGCGGATCCGGTCCGGAGGAAGCGCGGCACGGATCAGGTTCGCGGCCTGCGTGGCCAGGAAGGTGGTGGCCGCGTCGCCCGAGTCCACGCGGAACAGCAGGGGCGTGCCGGTCGGGGTGGCGGCCGCGTACCGCCCGGCGACCGTGACCTCGGCGATCTGCTGGCGGTCGATGAACGGCGGTTGCCGGGACCACGCGAGCAGCGCGCCGCCCAGCATCGCCGCCACCAGCCCCACGGCCGCCAGCCAGGCCAGCACGGGCCGTCGGCGGAGTCCCCACCACAGGCGGATCACGCCGATGGCAGCGAGGATCGGCACCACGTAGCCGAAGGTGAGGAACCGGTCGGCGGGGAAGGCGCCGGTGGCCAGCCCGGCCAGCACCCCCACCACCAGCGCCACCCCCCAGGCCAGCAGGAACCGTCCCACGTAGCCCACCGTCCCGAGCAGTCCCATCACCGCGAGGGGCAGGGAGGCCCACTGGACGTATCGGGGCCAGTGCTGGAGGAAGCGGCCCAGGTACGCGCCGCGCAGGTCCGCACCCAGGCCGGCCCGGCGCAGGAACGCGTCCTTCGAGGTGTCCACCGCCGGGGGACCGGGCCCGGCCAGCAGCGCCAGCAGGCCGATCCCCAGCACCGCGCCGGCCCCGCTCACCGCGGCCCCGACCCGGCGCGCCTCGGCACGGTCGGCCTGCCACGCGAGCAGCGCCGCCGCCAGCAGGATCAGGATGCCGAGCAGGAAGAACAGCGGATGGGCGAACCCGGCGGCCGCGAGCAGGCCCGCGGCGGCCGCCGGCCCCCGGTGTGCACCCTCGGCCAAGGTCGCCGCCGAGGCGAGGAACAGCGCCGCGAACACCAGGTTGGCCAGGTAGCCGGCGGCCAGGTGCACGGCGAACGCGCCGGCGAGCAGCCCCGCCAGCATCCACGCGACCCGGTCCCGCCGGCCGGCGCGAAGGAGCGCCGCCGAGGCCAGGCCCACGCCCACCCCGAACACGATCTCCAGGGCGGCGGTGATCGCCACCAGCGGAAGGTGCAGCGTCCCCCCGAGGACCAGCGCCAGGGCCGGGACCCCCGCGCGCTCGGGCGCCGACAGTCCCTCCGCCCCCGCCAGGCGCGTCCACCACAGGTACACGGGCGCGTCGGGCCCGAGGGGGAACCCGATCCCCCGGATCACGAAGGGACCGGCGAACCAGGCCAGGAGCACCGCGGTCAGGGCCGCGACCAGCACGGCATCGGTGCGGGACGAGCGTTCCGTGGTCGTGTCCTTCGGTGTGCCCGGCAACGGTGGCGGGACTGTAACAACCGGTCGCTTGGTACGATTCGCCATCCATGCTCGATCGCGAACTGGTCCACGAGGTGCTGCAGGTGGCGCGGTCGCGCGGCGGTGCCTTCGCCGAGGTCTACGTGGAGGAACGCAGTTCGATCCAGATCCGGCTGGACGACGGCAAGATCGAGGAGCTCACCAGCGGCCTGGATCGCGGGGCGGGAGTGCGTGTGGCTCACGGCGCCTCGTACGGCTACGCCTTCTCCAACCGCTTGGATCGGGGGGCCCTGCTGGAGGCCGCCGCGGCGGCGGCGGCCTCGGTGCGCCAGGACGGCGCGGGTGACGTGGTGGACCTCCGAAGGGCGGAGCCTCCGGTGGTGCACACGGTGGAGCGGCCCGCCTCGGCCGTGGGGGCGAAGGACAAGGTGGCCTGGCTGCGCGAGGTCGACGACACCGCCCGCTCCTTCCATCCCGAGGTCCGTCAGGTGCTGGCGAGCTACGCGGACTCCCTGCAGCGCGTGCTGATCGCCACCTCGGACGGCCGCTGGGTGGAGGAGGAGCGCCCGCGCGTCCGCCTGTTCGTGACGGTGGTCGCCGCGCGCGACGGGACGATCCAGACCGGGACCCACGGGCCGGCGGCGCTGTCCGGCCTCGAGTTCTTCCGGGACCATCCGCCGGCGGACACGGCCCGTGTCGCCGCCCGGCGCGCGGTGACCATGCTCGACGCCGGCCCCGCGCCGGCGGGGGAGATGCCGGTGGTCCTGGCTCCGGGGATGGGCGGCGTGCTGTTCCACGAGGCCGTGGGCCACCCGCTCGAGTCCGACATCGTGGACAAGGAGGCCTCGGTGTACCGGGGGAAGGTGGGCCGGCAGGTGGCCTCGACGCTCCTGAACGGCGTGGATGATGCCACCGTGCCGAACGGGTGGGGCTCGTTCTCCTTCGACGACGAGGCGGCACCCGCCCAGCGCACGGTCCTGTTCCAGGACGGGGTCCTGCAGGGCTGGCTCTACGATCGGCTGCGGGCCGAGAAGGACGGCGTGGCCTCCAGCGGCAACGGACGGCGCCAGAGCTACGCCCATCCCCCCATCCCGCGGATGACCAACACGTACATCCTGGACGGGGCGGACCGGGCCGAGGACGTCATCGCCTCCACCCGGCGTGGCGTCTACGTCACGGCGCTCGGGGGTGGGCAGACGAACCCGGCCACCGGGGACTTCGTGTTCGGCTGCTCCGAGGCGTTCCTGATCGAGGACGGCGAGGTCCGCAGCCCGGTGCGGGGCGCGAACCTGATCGGGCGGGCCATCGAGGTGATGTCGGCCGTCGACGCGGTGGCGGGAGACTTCGACACGTGGGAGGGCGTGTGCGGCAAGGATGGGCAGGGCGTGCCGGTGGGGAGCGGCTCGCCCACCCTGCGGATCGGCCGCATCACCGTGGGGGGCACCGGTGCCTGATCTGGCCGAGCTGTGCGCCGCCGCCCCGGAGGCCGCCGAGGGGGACGAGGCCGTGGAGGCCTACGCGGAGGAGTCTCGCCGGACCGAGGTCACGGCGCACCGCGCGGAGGTGGAGGGCCTCACCTTCGCCGAGTCTCGCGGCGTTGGCGTCCGGCTGATCGCCGAGGGCCGTCTGGGGTACGCCTACGCTGCCGATCCCTCGATCGAGGACGTCCGTCGCGCCGTGCAGCAGGCCCGGCGCAACGCCGGCTTCGCCACGCCCGATGAGCACAACGGGCTCCCCGAGGCCCGTGCGGTGGAGCCCGTCCCCTGGCTGTTCCGGCAGGATCAGGCCCACATGGACACCGAGCGCAAGGTGGCCCTGGCCCTGGACCTGGAACGGCTGGCCACCACCAGCGACCCACGCGTGAGCAAGGTCGAGCAGGCGCAGTTCGGGGATGCCCTGTCCCGGGTGGCGATCGCCTCCACCGAGGGCGTGTCCGCCGAGTACGCGCGCACCGACTGCTGGGCGGTGGCCTCGGTCCTGGCCGAGCGGGACGGGGAGACCCAGACCGGATGGTCGTTCCGGGTGGCCCGCGAGGTGAGCGAGCTCGAGTGGGCCGACGTGGCCTCCGAAGCCGTCTCCCGCGGGGTCCGGCTGCTGGGGGCCACGAAGCCCCGATCGGCTCGGGTCCCCGTGGTGCTCGACCGGTTCGCCGGCTCCTCCTTCCTGGGCGTGCTGGCCGGGGCCCTGTCGGCCGAGGCCGTGCAGAAGCAGCGATCGCTGTTCGCCGGGATGGTGGGGGAGCGGGTGGGCTCCGAGCGCTTCACCCTGGTGGACGACGGCCGGCTCCTGGACGGTCCGGCGGCCGCTCCCTTCGACGACGAGGGCGTGCCCACCGGCCGGACCGAGCTGGTCGGCCGGGGGACGCTGAACGGCTTCCTGCACAACACCTACACGGCGCGACGGGGCGGCACCGTGTCCACCGGCAACGCGAACCGTGCCGGCTACCGCTCGGTGCCGGGTGTGGGCACCTCGAACTTCTACGTGGAGGCCGGCACCACCGGCGTGGGGGAGATCCTCCGGCAGGCCGAGGGGGGCGTGCTGATCCAGGACGTCTCCGGGGTCCACTCCGGAGCCAACCCCATCAGCGGGGAGTTCTCGGTGGGGGCGACGGGGCTGCGCATCAGCGGTGGGGCGCCAGGGGAACCGCTCCGGGAGATGACCGTGGCCTCCACGATCCCCGAGATGCTGCGGGGCGTCGCGGCGGTGGGCGACGACCTCCGCTTCTTCACCTCGGTCGGTCTGCCCACCATCCTGATCGGCGAGATGACCATCGCCGGGATCTGAGCTGCCCCGCAGCACCTGCCGAGCGCACGAGCCGCTCAGACCAGCTGGTGCGCCACCCGGGGGAAGTCACCCCAGGGGAAGCAGCACCGCGAAGCGAGAGCCCTGCGCCGGTTCGCTCTCCGCCTCGATCCGGCCCCCGAGGGCCTCCACGATCCGCCTGGCCAGGGCCAGGCCGAGCCCCGCGCCGGGGCCGGACCGGGAGGGGTCGGCCCGGAAGAATGGCTCGAACACCCGCCCCAGATGCTGCGGCGCGATGCCCTCCCCCGTGTCCTCCACCGTGAGCTCCAGACCGGCCGGAAGCCGGCGGGCGTCGAGCCGGACCGTCCCGTCCACGGGCGTGTGTCGAACGGCGTTCACCAGGAGGTTCTGCAGGACCCTGGCCAGCCGGGGCGAGCACGGAGCATCGGCCGCCGCCGCCTCGAGGTTGGACACCAGCGAGAGCCGCTTCTCCTCCGCCTGCAGCTCCACGGTGGCCAGGGCCGAGCGGACGATCTCGTCCAGCCGGGCGCGCTCGGTCTCCGCCTCGATGGCCCCGGCGTCCAGCTGGACCAGCTCGAACAGGTCATCGACCATGGCCACGAGCTGGTTCACGGATCGGCGCATCTCGACGGCGTAGCGCTGCAGGCTGGGGACGTCGTCCACCACCCCCTCGTCGATCGCCTCCACCATCGCCCGCAGGCTGGAGAGCGGGGTCCGGAGGTCATGCGAGACCGCGGTGACCAGGTCGCGGCGGACGGCCTCGACCTGACGCTCGCGCTCCTGGGCCGTCTGCAGCCGCCGAGCCATCTCGTCGAGCGTGCCGGCCAGCGTCCGAAGCTCGGGCCCCGCCTCCAGCTCGCCCACCCGGGCGTCCAGGTCGCCCTCCCCGAGCGCCCGGGCCGTGCCGGCCAGCCGATCCACGGCCGCGGTGGAGATCCGGGCCACCACCAGCGCCGCCCCCGCCCCGGCTCCCAGCGAGTACAGGAGGAGGACCCCCACCAGCGTGGCGTCGTGGTTCGAGACGAACATCGTGCGGGCCAGGACGAACAGGTTCACCAGGGCCACCGCGGCCCCCACCGTCGCCACCGCCGTGAGGCGTGCGTGCATCGAGGCCCTGACCAGGAGGGGGCGGGCGATGGCCGTGGCCAGCGCGGTGACGAGCAACGCCGGGACGATGTACGCGGCGATGTCGACCAGGTCGCCGCCCATGCCCTGGACCGCGGCCACGGCCAGCGTGCCCGCCGCGCCCACCGCGGCCAGCACCACCACCAGCGCGGTCGCCCGCCAGCCGCTCATGGATCGAACCGGTAGCCCACGCCCCACACCGTCATCAGGTGGGTGGGGTTGGAGGGGTCGTCCTCGATCTTCTCGCGCAGCCGACGAACGTGGACGGTGACCGTCGCCGTGTCGCCGTCCCAGGCGAAGTCCCAGACCTCCTCCAGCAGCTGCGAGCGGCTGAACGTGATCCCGGGTTGGGAGGCCAGGAAGTACAGGAGGTCGAACTCCTTGCGCGTGAGGTGCACCGGTTCCCCTCCCCGCTGCAGCTCGCGCCGTCGGCCGTCGATGTGCAGGTCCCCGAAGGTCAGGACGGGACGGATCACCGGGGTGATCCGCACCCCGGCCCGCCGCAGCACGGCTCGGACCCTCGCCACCACCTCCCGAGGGGAGAACGGCTTGGTGACGTAGTCGTCGGCCCCAAGCTCCAGCCCCACCACCCGGTCGGTCTCTTCCCCCTTGGCGGTGAGCATGATCACCGCGGAGGCCCCCAGCTCGCGCATCCGCCGGAAGACCTCCAGCCCGTCCACGCGGGGCAGCATCAGATCCAGGAGGACCAGATCCGGGGGTCCGGTCTGGAACCGCTCCAGCGCCTGTTCCCCGTCCTCGGCGACGTCCACGGCGAAGCCTTCCTTCGCCAGGTAGCGCGCCAGGACTTCACGCACCATGGGTTCGTCGTCCACCACCAGGACCCGTGTCTCGGCCACGTCCCCATGATGAACCGAAGTCCTTACCAGATCCTTTCCCTCGTCCCGGATCCGAGCAGGGCGGCCGAAGTTTCAGCGTCCGTTCCGGGTTCTGAAAGGAACACGTAAGGAACCAGGCCGGACACTGAGGTCATGCGTTGGACGGTCCGGTGATCCCGGTGCCCGATGTGATCCTGCCGGTGCTGGATGAGGCGCTGGCCCTGCCCTGGGTGCTCGAGCGCCTCCCCGTGGGCTACCACCCGATCGTCGTGGACAACGGCTCGCGCGACGGGTCGCCGGACATCGCGCGATCGATGGGCGCGGAGCTCGTCCGGGAGTCGCGGCGGGGGTTCGGGGCCGCCTGCTTCGCCGGCCTGGAGGCCGCCACGACCGAGCTCGTGTGCTTCATGGATTGCGACGCCTCGCTGGACCCCCGGCACCTGCCCCGGGTGGCCGATCCGGTGCTCCGGGGAGATGCCGAGCTCGTCCTGGGCACCCGGGTCGCCGAGCCGGGTGCCTGGCCGGCCCACGCCCGACTGGGCAACCGAGCCCTGGCCGGGCAGGTGCGCCGACGCACGGGGATCTCGCTTGGCGATCTGGGCCCGATGCGGGCCGCCCGTCGAGAGGCACTCCGGGATCTTCGGCTGCGAGATCGACGCTTCGGATGGCCGCTGGAGATGGTGGTGCGAGCCGCCGAGGCCGGATGGCGGATCCGGGAGGTCCCCGTGCCGTACCGGGCTCGCGCCGGCCGTTCGAAGGTGACCGGCACGGTGGGGGGAACGCTGCGGGCGATCCGGGACATGGCGGCGGTGCTCCGATGAGGCGATCGCACCTCGCTTGCCTCCTGGTGGTCGCCAAGGCTCCCGTCCCCGGCCGGTCCAAGACGAGGCTCTGCCCTCCGTGCACGCCGGAAGGGGCCGCACGGCTGGCGGAGGCCGCCCTGGCGGACACGCTCGAGACCGTGGCCGCCACCCCGGTCGCTCGCCGGGTGCTGGTCCTCGAGGGCACGGCGGGACGCTGGCTGCCGGGCGGGTTCGAGGTGATCGCCCAGCGCGGCGAGGGGCTCGCCGAGCGGCTGGCCAACGCGTTCGTGGACGCCGGGGGCCCGGGCCTGCTGATCGGGATGGACACGCCCCAGGTGACGCCCGCGCTGCTGGAGCGCGGCCTGTGCGCGCTGCGGCACCCGTCCACCGACGCGGTGATCGGTCCAGCTCGGGACGGTGGATACTGGGCGATCGGGCTCCGACGCCCCGACCCGGAGGTCTTCCGGGACATCCCGATGAGCACGCCGGGCACGCTGATCGCCCAGCGGCGACGGCTGCGCGCGCTCGGGCTGCGGACGGCTCGCTTGCCGCAGCGCCGAGACGTGGACCGGATCGGGGACGCCCTGGCGGTGGCGGCGTCGTCGCCGCGCTCCCGGTTCGCGCGGACCCTGCGCGAGGTCCTGACCCCGCCGACCGAGGCGACCGCATGAGCGCGACCGTCCTGGGCCCAGCACCGAAGATCGCCGGTCGGTCTCGGTTCGTGCTGCGTACGGAGGCCGGCGACCTGCTGCCCCTGCACGTGGAGCGCTGGTTCGGCGAGGCGGACCCCGTCGAGGAGGAGGTGCTCGAGCGGGCCGTGGGACCGGTGCTCGATATCGGTTGCGGTCCCGCCCGCCACACGATCGCGCTGGTGCGCCGGGGCGTCGTGGCGATGGGTGTCGACGTGTCCAGGACGGCGGTGCGGGCCGCCGCCGGCAGGGGCGCTTCGGTGGTGCACCGGTCGGTGTTCGAACCGTTGCCGGGGGAGGGGAGCTGGGGCACGGCGCTGCTGCTCGATGGGAACGTGGGGATCGGTGGGGACCCGGTGAGGCTGCTGGGGCGGATCGGCGCCCTGCTCGCCCCGGGGGGCCTGGTGCTGGCCGAGGTGGAGGCGCCCGGCGCACCGACCGGTCCGCTGGTGGTGGCGATCGAGGACGCGGACGGCGTGGGGCCCTGGTTCCGATGGGCCCGGGTGGGCATCGACGGCGTGAGCGGCCTGGCCCGGGACACGGGGTTCGGGCTGCGGGAGCTCTGGATGGCGGGCGGACGGTGGTTCACCGAGCTGGTGATGACGTGAGCGATCGCACCGGCTCCGTGCGGGGGCTGCTCGGTTCGGTGGACCGAGCCCTCCTGCGGCTGACGCCGCCGCGGGTGGGGCCGTTCCGGGCCGGGGCGTTCCGCAGCCGGCTGCACTCCGAGCGCAACGCCGCGTGGCTGGGGATCGCGCTGGGTGTCGCGTTCACCACGTGCTTCCTCACGGGCCTGCTCTCTCACCTGATCCAGCACCCGCCGTCCTGGTTCCTGTGGCCCACGCGGCCCGCCGGCACGTACCGGGTCACCCAGGGGATCCACATCGTCACCGGCAT
>DASQQQ010000223.1:0-7997 GCA_035643355.1 Actinomycetota bacterium
CTCGTCTGCGGGGGCGTTTCCCTATGCGAGGAGCACCGATGCCGAACGCAGAGAAGATCGACAAGGTCGCGGCCCTCAAGGAGCGAATCCAGGGCTCCGAGGCCCTCCTCCTCACCGAGTTCCGAGGCCTGAGCGTCCACGACGCCACCGAGCTCCGCCGGTCCCTGGCCGACACGGCCAGGTTCTCGATCGTGAAGAACACGCTGATGAAGCGGGCCGCCGGCGACGCCGGGGTGGCCGAGCTGGGGGCCCTGCTGGAGGGCCCCACCGCCGTGGCCTTCGTCTCCGAGGACGCCGTCACCGCGGCCAAGCGTCTGGTCGATGCGGCCAGGCGGTACCCGGCCCTGGTCCTGAAGGGTGCCTTCATGGAGGGCAAGGTCCTCTCTGCCGAGCAGGCCCGGGCCCTGGCGGAGCTGGAGTCGCGCGAGGTCATGCTCTCCCAGGTGGCCGGGATGCTGAAGAACGAGATGGCCCGGGCCGCCTCGATGTTCCAGGCGCTGCAGGGCCGGTTCCTGGGCCTGCTCGAGGCCTTCAAGGAGAAGGTCCCGGGCGAGGAGGCCGCGCCGGCCACCGACGCTGCCGAGGCCGACGCCGCCGAGGCCGACGCCGCCGACGCCGAGACACCGGCCGAGGTCGGCCCCGAGAGCCAGGAACCCACCGGCGAAGCAACCGAAGAGACAAGCAGCCCGGAGGCCGCGCAGGCCGACGGCGAGGAAGGAGAGGAGTAACCGATGGCGAAGATGAGCGCCGAGGACCTGCTCGACCAGTTCAAGGACATGACGCTGCTCGAGCTCTCGGACTTCATCAAGAAGTTCGAGGAGACCTTCGACGTGCAGGCCGCGGCGACCGGCCCCATGATGCTCGCACCGGGCGCCGGTCCGGCCGCGGTCGAGGAGGTCGAGGAGAAGACCGAGTTCGACGTGGTCCTGGCCGCAGCCGGCGAGAAGAAGATCCAGGTCATCAAGGAGGTCCGCGCCCTCACCAGCCTGGGCCTGAAGGAGGCCAAGGACCTGGTGGACGGCGCCCCCAAGCCGGTGCTGGAGAAGGTCAACAAGGAGACCGCCGACAAGGCCAAGGAGCAGCTCGAGTCGGCGGGCGCGACCGTCGAGGTCAAGTGAGAGGTCAAGCGGGAAGGAACGGGGCGGGCCGTCCGCCCCTACCCCTTGCGCTCGCGCTGCTGCTAATCTCCCGCTACGATGCTCGTCGGGCAAACATCTTCAGCTGAAGATGCCGAAGGGGGCGCTTAGCCTATGAAGGACGGGAGGACGTTCGGGCAGCGTCTGCGCGAGACGCGGATCCAGGCCGGGATGTCGCAGTCGGACCTCGAGGAGCTCTCGGGGATCCCGAAGGCGCGCCTGTCGCGCTACGAGAACGGGCACGTGGCTCCGTCGATCCAGACCCTCGAGCGCCTGGCCAGGGCGCTGCAGGTCTCCGAGGCCTCCCTGCTGGGCGACCAGCGGGCGGTGCTGGAGGAGTTCTTCGCGGTCCTGACCGAGCGGGGGGTGGTGATCCAGAGCACGGAGCAGGCCAAGGCCGTGGCCAACGCCATGGCCGACCTGTTCCTCTCGCTCGTCCCGCGCGAGGTGCCACCGAGCGTCGAGGCGGGCGAGCCCGCCCTCGGTCACGAGATGCCCGCGCCGGCCCTGTCCGGCAGCGGCGGGTGGCTGGACGGCGACTGACCCGGTGAGCGCTCCGGCCGAGGATCTCCCGGCCGCGGCCCCTCCCACCACTTCCTGGCGGTCGGCGCTCCACGAGCGCCTGCGCTCCCGCACGGCGCGGGTGGGCGTGGTGGGGCTCGGCTACGTGGGCCTTCCCCTGCTCGTGTCCGCCGTGCGGGCCGGGTTCACCGGCGTGGGGCTGGACCTGGACCCCGAGCGGGTCGAGGCCGTGCGCTCCGGCCGCTCCTACCTGTCCGACGTCCCCGATCACGTCCTGGGCGAGCTGGCCGACTCGCTCACCCCGTCCACCCGGCCCTCGGTCTTGCGCTCCTGCGATGTGATCACGATCTGCGTGCCCACCCCGCTGAAGGACCACGACCCGGACCTCACCTTCATCGAGCGGGCCGGCCACCAGGTGGGCCGGTACCTGCGCCCGGGGACCCTGGCGATCCTGGAGTCGACCACCTACCCCGGCACCACCGACGAGATCCTCCGGCCCCTGCTCGAGCGGCGGGGGATGGTGGCCGGCCGAGACTTCGCCCTGGCCTACGCTCCCGAGCGCATCGACCCGGGACGCGGCCTGGAGCACGTGCGCGCCACGCCTCGGGTGGTGGGCGGGTACACGAGCGCCTGCGGCAAGCTGGCCCGAGCGTTCTACGCCAGCTTCGTGGATCAGGTGCACCAGGTGGCTTCCACCCGCGAGGCCGAGATGGCCAAGCTGATCGAGAACACCTACCGCCACGTGAACATCGCGCTGATGAACGAGCTCGCCTTCCTCTCCCGCGACCTGGACGTGGACATCTGGGAGGCGATCCGGGCCGCGGCCACCAAGCCCTTCGGGTTCCAGGCGTTCTGGCCCGGCCCCGGGGTGGGCGGGCACTGCATCGCGATCGACCCCTCGTACCTGTCGTGGCGGGTGGGGCAGCGGACCGGCCACCGGCTGAACTTCGTGGAGCACGCCCAGGAGGTCAACGCGCGGATGCCCGGATTCGTGGTGCAGCGGATCGGCATGGCCCTGAACGACCGGGGCAAGCCGCTGCGCGGGGCGCGGGTGCTCGGGATCGGCGTCACCTACAAGCCGGACGTGAGCGACCTGCGCGAGTCGCCCTCCCTGGTGGTGCTCGAGCTGCTGGCGGCGGCCGGGGCCCGGGTCTCCTACCACGACCCCCTCGTGCCCCAGCTCGGGCTGGGCGGGCGGACCTTGAGGAGCAAGCCCCTCGTGCCCCGCGTGCTGGGACAGCAGGACTGCGTGGTGGTGCTCACGCCGCATTCCGGGATCGACTTCCGCGAGGTGGCCGACCGCTCGGACCTGGTGTTCGACACCCGGGGCGTGACCCCGCTCGGCCACCGCCGCGCCGTCCGCCTGTAGGCGCCCGGGCGACCGCGCGTCGGCTCGCCTCCGGAATCGTGTAGTATCGCACTAAACGTTAGGCGAGCGGCGGCTCGATGGGCAACGAACCGCACCGGAGCCGCCGGAAGGAGGCCCCAAGATGGATCCCGTGTTCGGGAGCGCGTCCGAGCTCGCGACGTTCGGCGCCGAGTCCTTCACCCCCACGGTCCTGTTCGAGAGCGAGCGGATGAAGGTCGTGCTGGCCGGGCTGGAGGCCGACCAGCGGATCGAGCTGCACGCCCCCCAGGTGGACCTGGCGGTGGCGGTCCTGGAGGGCCTCGGCGACCTGTGGGTCGACGACCGGCCCCGACCCGTGCGCCCCGGCGACGTGGCGGTCATCCCGGCCGGCTCCACGCGGGGGGTCCGGGCCCGCGGGGGTCGATTGGTGCTCCTGCACGTGGTCTCCCCGCCGCCGAGCGCAGCCGACCACCAGGTGGAGCATCGGGCCTGGCCCTCGGAGGAGGCCGGTCCCGAGGTCCGGGCGGTGCTGCACCAGGAGCACCAGGAGCTGCTGCCGCACCTGGGCCACCTCGGGGCGTTGGCCGAGCAGGCCCCGGACCTGGACGAGGCGACCCTGCGTGAGCGGCTGCACGGCGTGGTGGACTTCCTCACCCACTCGCTCCTGCCCCACGCGGGTGTGGAGGAGCAGACGCTGTACCCGGCGGTGGACGGTCTGCTCCGGGCGACCGGCGGCGGGACCGGGACGATGTCGATCGATCACGCCGAGATCGGGGAGCGGATCCAGGCCCTGGCCGCGATGGTGGAGGAGCCGCTCAACCCCTCGGCGCGCACGGCGATCGTCCGGGCCCTGGAGCAGCTCGAGGCGATCGTGCGTCTGCACTTCCGCAAGGAGGAGGAGGCGTACCTGCCCCTGCTCTCGCGGCTCTCGGCGGCGGAGGCCTCGGAGCTCTCGGACGCGCTGTCCGCGCTCGGAGCCGAGCACCATCACGAGGGCTGAGGTCGACCGCGGCCCTCGCCGTCTGCCGCTCGGGCCGGCGCCGGCTCACGGCTCGGGTTCCAGCCACACCTTCACCCGGCTCCCGCTCCCAGGCTGGGACCAGATCGACATGGCCGCCCCGATCAGGCGGGCGCGTTCCTCCATGCCCAGCAGTCCCAGGTGCCCCCGCCGGGCGAACGCATCGGTGGGTCGGCGCCGGAACCCGCGCCCGTCGTCCTCCACGCTGATGCTGGCCGACCCGTGATCGAACTGCATGTCCACGAAGACCCGGGACGCACCGGCGTGTCGCTCGACGTTCCGGAGGGCCTCCTGCGTGATGCGGAAAAGGGCGACCTCCACCTCGGGGGCCAGCCTCCTGACCTGTCCATGGACCCGGAAACCGGCCCCGATCCCCGTCCGGTTCCCCATGTCCTCCACCAGCCACTCGAGGGCCGGCGCGAGCCCCAGGTCGTCCAGGAGGGCCGGCCGGAGGTCCCGTCCGAAGCGCCGGAGCCCCGACAGGGCCGACCCCGAGCGGGTCCGCAGGTCCTCCAGGCGATCGGCCACCCTCCCTGGCAGCCCATCGCCGGAGGCGATCAGCTCGTCCAGCTCCCGGCGCATCACGACCAGCTCCTGGGCCGTCTCGTCGTGCAGGTCCCTGGCGATCCGGGCTCGCTCGTCCTCCTGCGCCGCCACCACCTGGCGGACGTAGGAGTGCAGGCGTTCGCGCTCCCGCTCGTGGAGCCGCACGTTGTCGGCGACGGCCCCGATCTGGCTGGCCGCGGCGGAGAGCAGCCCCTCGTCCTCCTCGCGGAGGCCTTGGCCGGGATCCGCCGAGACGGCCAGGCATCCCACCGAGGTTCCCTCCACCTGGAGGGGGAACACGCGCACCGCACCACCGTCCCGTTCGCCCGGTGAGCGCTCCGCGCTCCCGATGGCCTCCTCGCAGGCGCCGAGGAGCGGGTCCCGCAGCTCGGAGGCGGGGGGCACGCATACGCGCGGCCCCTCCTCCCCGTCGGGCCCGACCAGCAGCAGGCCTGCACCCCGCAGCCCCACCACCTCGACCAGCCGGGTCAGCGCTCGGCTCAGCCCGGTCCGCAGCTCCCGTTCCTGCTCCAGGATCGCCGACACCTCGTTTAGGAGCACCAGGCGCTGGCTGGTGGACTCCGCCCGGAGCCGCTCCCTGCGCTCGCGCTCCACGGCGAGCGCCACCAGCGTCCCCAGGATCGCGACGACCAGCATGAAGATGGCGTCCCCCAGCCCTGCGATCGACACGTGGTGGAAGAGCAGGATGTTCGGCACCACGAGCACCGCCGACCACAGGCAGGTGAGCGTGGCGCCTTCCAACCCGTACTCGAACCCGGCGTAGGTGATGGGTACCGCGTAGAACACGACCGGCAGATGCAGGAGCGCCAGGGACGCGGCCAGCTCGTGACCCCAGCTGCTCTCCACCACCAGGTGGAGCAGCGTCACCACCGCGACCTGCGCCTGGATCAGCCAGAACTGACGTTCGCGGGCCCGCTCGGGAGCGGCCCGGACAAACGCGAGGAGGCGAGCCCCGTACCGGATGTCACGATGCACCGAGGAGGTGACCATCAGGCCAGCTCCTCCAGGGAGAACCATCCCTCCCGCAACGCTCGCACCACCGCCTCCGTCCTGGAAGCGACCTGTAGCTTGGAGAAGATGTGGGCCAGGTGCACCTGCACGGTGCGGGCGCTGAGATCCATGCTGCGGGCGATCTCCTTGTTGCTCATGCCCCGCGCCGCCAGCCGCAGGACGCCCAGCTCGCGATCGGTCAGCGACCGTGGGCTCCGATCGGTCCCCTCGTCACCATCGGGTTGGAGGCGACCGAGCACCTTCCGGACCACGGTGGGATGCAGCACCGGCTCCCCCACCCCGACCGCCTCCACGGCCTCGATCAGGCGCTCGCTCGGCACGTCCTTCAGCAGGTACCCGGCCGCTCCGGCCTCCAGGACGGCGAAGACGTACTGGTCCTCATCGTGCACGGTCAGGACCAGCACCCCGACCTCCGGACAGGTGGCCTTGATCCGGCGGACGGCCTCGAGCCCGCCCATCTTGGGCATGCCGAGATCCAGGATGGCCACATCGGGCCGGAGGGCGCTCACCAGGCGGACCGCTTCCTCCCCGTCGGAGGCCTCGCCCACCACCTCGATGCCCCCGTGACGTTCCAGGATCTCGCGGGTCCCTTCCCGCACCACCGTGTGATCGTCCGCCAGGATCACCCTCGTTCCCATGATCCCCGCACCATACGGCGCCCTCACCGCCTCCACGAAGGGGCGTCCGGCCCCCTCCACCGTGCCCGAGGTCACGTCCTTTATAGGCCAGATGGCCTATAGGGCCGGGGCCGGCCGCGCCCCGGGTGGGACGGCGTGGTGGGATCGCCTAGGCACGAATGCCGACCCGTCGTTGCGCGTGCTGCCGATGTGGCGCGGGGGTGCTCGCCCCTATGGTCGTGCCGATGGATCTCCCTACCGGGAGGAGCGGCATGCAGAGTGGTGATCGGCCAACCGGACCGCCCACGACCGCGTCGGGCACCGACTCGGTCCAGCACGGCATGTCCAGGCGCCGGTTCCTGGGCTACGCCGGGGCGCTCACGGGTGTGGCCACCGGAGGTCTGCTCCCCTGGGCGGAGCGGGCCGACGCGGCCGAGGCCCGGGACACGGCGATCCGCGTCCACCGCTGGGCGATGGTGATCGATCTGCGCAGGTGCGACGGATGCTCGGGGATCGGCCTTCCTCCCCAGTGCACCCAGTACTGCATCTGGGGTCACCTGGCCCCCCAGGGGATGCAGTGGATCGAGGTCTTCGATACGACCCAGAGCAACCTCCCCGGCGCTCCCGGCCGGTTCCTGCCCGCCCCCTGCATGCAGTGCCAGAACGCGCCGTGCGCCAACGTCTGTCCGGTGGGAGCCACGTTCCATACTCCCGAGGGCACCGTGCTGATCGATCAGGAGCGCTGCATCGGGTGCCGCCTGTGCATGGCGGCCTGCCCCTACGACCGGCGCTTCTTCAACTGGGGAGAGCCCGTCCAGCCCGAGTACGCCACCGATCAGCCCTACGACGTGCTGGATCAGGTCCCGGCGATCAAGGGCACCGTGATGAAGTGCGATTTCTGCACCGACCTCGCCGAGGCGGGGGGGATCTCGTTCTGCGCGGATGCCTGCCCCCAGGGAGCGATCTACTACGGCGATTTGGAGGAGGACGTGGCCACCAACGGGGTCGACTTCGTCCGGCTCTCGACCTTCATCGAGGAGAACCACGCCACGCCCTACAAGGAGGAGCTGGGCACCGAGCCCCGGGTCTTCTACATCGCCGGCGACGGCGAGCTGGCCAGCGAGAGCTCGGCCGACCCCAGGGACCGGGAGTTCCTGAAGGGCAACCTGGAGTGGCCGTGGGCCCGGATCCAGCAGGCGCTCGAGGGCCAGGCACCGGTCGGAGCCTCCTCCACCCAGGGAGGCAGCGATGCTTGATCCGGCCGCCGACCACCTGGAGCGCGTGGGGCTCGCGCCCCTCCGGCGCACCACCTGGCGGTACTGGCTGCTCCTCGCGTTCCTGGCCGCGGTGGCCGGGCTGGGGTTCTACGCCTACGCCGACCAGCTCTCCAAGGGCCTGTCCGTCACCGGGATGCGCGTCTCCCTGAACAAGATCATCTGGGGCCTGTACATCACCAACTTCGTGTTCTTCATCGGCATCAGCCACGCCGGCACCCTCATCTCGGCGATCCTCCGGGTCAGCAAGGCGGGGTGGCGCACCCCCATCACCAGGATGGCCGAGTTCATCACGGTGGTGGCGCTCCTGGTCGGTGGCCTGTTCCCCCTGATCGACATGGGACGCCCGGACCGGGTCCTGAACCTGCTTCGGTTCGGGCGGTGGCAGTCGCCGATCCTGTGGGACGTCCTGGCCATCGCCACCTACCTGACCGGCAGCCTGATCTACCTGTACCTGCCCCTGATCCCCGATCTGGCCACCTGCCGCGACCTGATCGGCGGCGG
>DASQQQ010000224.1:0-4114 GCA_035643355.1 Actinomycetota bacterium
GACCGCGGTTTCGGCGGCGAAGCCCACGCTCAACGTCGCCCAGCCCAGGGCCAGCAGGGTCAGCGCTCCGTTCCTCATCGGTCGAGCCGCTCCACTTCCTCGAAGCCGTAGGCGGCGAGGAGCCGCTCCAACAGATCGCCGTCCACGCCCTGGGGGTAGCGGGAGAGCAGCCGAAGCCACCGCTCCAGCTCGTTACCCGGCCGGCGCCCGTCGTCGAGGGCGCCCGGCGCACCCGACACGGGGAACCTGCCCTGTCGGATCTGGCCGTAGGGCACGAACACGAAGCTTTTGACCGTGCGGATGAGCAGCCCGCTGTCCTCGACGGCCAGCAGCTCGCCCACGATCCTCCCCCCGTTCCGAGTCACCACCCGGGCCTCGATCCCCTCCGGCCTCGTGGCGGGAGCGAAGTCCTCGACGCCCTTGCCCACATGGCAGCCCGTCAGGGCCACTGCCAGGAACAGCATCCGGACGCGCGACATGGCTGGCTCACCTCACGGGGATGCGGGTGGCGGCGAATCGGGCCTCCAGCTCCTGCCGGCCCGAAGCCCAGCGTGCGATCGCCTCGCGGACCGCTCGCTCGGACGGCTCGAAGTCTCGATCGGCGCCCGCCGAGCGCAGCCAGGCCCGACGGATCCACTCGATGTAATAGCCCTGCGACGCCACCATGAAGGTACGGGCGACGCCCGGCTCCACGGAGCCCGCGTCGAACTCGACCGTGAAGCGCCCGCCCGGATACACCTGCAGGTAGCGGGCGTCCGGGGCACGCAGCGCTTCCAGGGCCCCGGCGTTCTCCCGGCCGTCGTTGCCGATCACACGGGAGACGGGCAGCCCGCGTGCCCCGGGTCTGCGGAAAGCAGCGGCCACCGCCAGCCGATCGATCCGCCAGTTGTCGGTGACGAACGAGAGCCGCACTCGCAGCGAGTCGCCGGCGCCCGCCGGCACCGGGATCGGGACCGCCAGCTCCTTCCACGCGATCGGGCCGGTGTCCCGGAACCACGCGGCACGCCGGTACGTCCCGCCCTCGTCCACGTCGATCCCCAGACCGAAATACTCTACATACCAGCGGCCCAGCTTCACCGCTCGATCGATCCGTTGAAGATCCTCGCCCACCCAGTCCACCGCCCGCGGGCCGGGATCGCCCAGCATCACGTCGTACAGCAGCACGGTGGCCAGCAGGCTGTTGCGCAGCCGCAGGATCAGCGCCACGCTGTCCACGCCTTCCGGCCTCGGGACGCTCAGCTCGATGAAGTCGCGCAGCTCGCCGGTGGCCGCTTCGCCCAGCAGACGGCGGTCGCTCTCGAAGGCGTGACCGTCGGCCACGGCCACGACGGGCCCCAGGTCACGACCGGCACGGTCGACGGCGGTGACGGGAGCCAGCGCGCCGCGCACGGCGATCGGCTCTCCGCGTGGGTCCGGCAGCACCCGCTCGTCGGGCGCATGGGCGACGGCGAGGAGCTCCATGTGGTTGTGGTAGTGGGTCTCCAGTGCCTCGTTCCGAACCTCCAGCCGCAGCACGCCGTCGGGCGACGGCCGCGCACCCAGCCGGTCCACGTCACGGGCCTCCAGGAGCGGCGCGATGCTGTACGAGAAGCCCTCCGCCTCCAGGACGAACCGGTCGCCCTCCCGGCTGTAGTAGGTAGGACAGGAGCCGAAGCACTTGGGATTCGTGGCGCAGGCGATGGCGAGCGCGACGCCGGCGGCGAGCGGCGCCGTGAGGATCGTGCTTACTATGATGCTCGCCGCGGCGTTCACCCGCGTCTGGTAGCTCTCCAGAGCCACCACGCTGTCCACCGGCAGCAGCGGCACCGACCGGGACGGGCTCAGCCGGAGGTCGTAGGAGACACCGTTCCCGCGGAGCGTGTCCCGGACCAGTACCACGCCGTCCTCGTAGATCACCGTGGCACCGTCCACCCGATGGGCCTTCACCGGGCTGCGGATCGCCACCGAGTCGGCCGTTGTCTCTACGGGCGCCACGTCCGGGTGCCGGAAGATCACCACGCACGCGGCGAGCCCCGTGGCGGCCGCCAGGGCGAGGAGCCGTCCCGCGGCGATCCTGAGGGCGGCACGACGCCCGGCGCGGGCGTGGGCAGGTAGGGGGTGCTTCGAGGAGTCGGCTCGCATCGGTTCTCGCTCCGCAGGGCCCTGGTGGGCCGTGGACCTCCAGTCGCGGGGCCGACGATCGACGCCGCGAGTCAAGCGCGAGTCAAGGCGAGACGGGTCGAGGGTTTGGAGCGGACCGAGCCTCCGGGCCGAGGCGGAGGAGGGACGCCAGGGTGCTGACGGAGGCCCGGGCTGGGCCAGGCGGGCCCATGGGGCAGGCCCGAAGGGACCCGCGGTCGCCTGACGGCTCGGAGCCCCTCGCTGCGGAGTCCGGCCTGCGGGTGAGACGCGCGCCGGTCGCCGCACCACTCTGTCAGCGAGAGCGGCCGGCCCCGTCCCGGCTCACCCGGCCCCAGCGTGCGACGTATGTCAGCGACGCGGATCACCTTCTATCGCCGCCTCAGGGTCGCGGAGTACTGGATCGTGGACCGGGATGCTGAGCTCGTGGAGGTCTGCCGGCTCGAGCTTCTGATCTGGCCTCCTCCGGGCCCGACTCCGCCTCACCGTACAATAATCTCCCGATTCGAGGCGTCGGCGCAGGCTGGCCCCCAGCATGCATGCGACGCATCAACAGATCCTCAACCGGGTGTGTCGGGCGGGCCATCATGTTCCTTGACAGAAATATAACTGTGCGGTAATATATGACCGTGAACGCGCTCTTCACCGTCGTCGCCGAGCCCAATCGCCGCCGCATCCTGGATCTCCTCAGGGACCGGGAGCGCCCGGTCGGGGAGCTGGTCCAGGCCCTCGACGTGGCCCAGCCCACCGTCTCCAAGCACCTCAAGGTGCTCAGGGAGGTCGGGCTGGTCGAATTCCGCGTCGAGGGCCGGCGGCGCGTCTACACGCTCCGAGCCGAACCCCTCTTCGCCGTGGACGCCTGGCTGGCGCCGTACCGGGTCCGGTGGGCCCGGCGCCTGGAGGCCCTGGAGCGCCATCTCGAGACCATGCCCGATGAAGGAGACCCCGCATGAAGTACGGAACCCTCGAGCCGGCAGGGGACCGCTGGCGCATCACGTACGAGCGCAGGCTCGCCCACCCGCCCGAGAAGGTCTGGAGGGCCCTCACCGAGGCGGAGCACCTGGCGGCGTGGTTCCCGTCGACGATCGAGGGCGACTGGGAGGTCGGCGCTCCGCTGCGCTTCGTGTTTCCCTTCGAGGAGGCGCCCGTCCTGGAGGGGACCGTGCTCGCGTACGAGCCGCCGCGGCTGTTGGAGCTGACCTGGGGAGAGGACCATTTGCGCTTCGAGCTCACGCCGGAGGGCGGCGGCTGTCACCTCCGCTTCGCGGTGACGATCGTGGAGCTGGGGAAGGGCGCCCGGGACGGGGCCGGGTGGCACGCCTGTCTCGACGCTCTGGCCCGCCACCTGGACGGCGACGCGCCCGCCGCGGTGCGGGCCGCCCGGGAGGGGTGGAAAGAGGTGCATCCGGCGTACGTGAAGAGCTTCGGCCCCGAGGCGTCGGTCATCGGTCCGCCGGACTGGCACCCCGAGACCGGAGGCTGACGCTTCGACGCAGGGCCGCGGGGCGGGGAGGGACTACAGCGTAACCCTATTCTGCCGAGCGCCCGGATCGTCTCGCACGAGACGAGCGGGAGTACCGTCATCTGTAGATGACGCCGCGTTGACAGGCCACCCGCAGCTTCCTCCCGACCGTTGCTCGCCCGGAGGCGGCGAGCGTACGTTACGCATGGAGGTGTAGGCAGGGCTTGATCGTCGCGATCCCGGAGGCGTTGCGGGACAGGCTGGGGCCCGAGGCGGCCCGAGCGTTGGCGGAGCTGCTCAACGAGGTGAGCGTGAGGACCCGAGGCGACGTGATCGAGATGGCCGCCGGCCGGTTCGAGCGCCGGCTGGCCGAGGAGATCGGCAAGGTCCGCGCCGAGATCGGCGCGTCGGAGGGGCGGATCACCCGCTGGATGTTCGTCTTCTGGATCGGGCAGATCGGGGCGTTGCTCGGGATCCTCTTCGCTTTCTTCCGCTCCTGACACCGAGGCCTGCCTGCAGCGGCTCTATTTCCTT
>DASQQQ010000225.1:0-14381 GCA_035643355.1 Actinomycetota bacterium
TAGTCGAGCAGGGTGTACGGCGCCTCGCCACGCACGCGCCCGTCGATGTGGCGGGAGTAGTTCTCGATACCGCTGCAGAACCCCACCTCACGCAGCATCTCCAGGTCGTACTGGGTGCGCATCCGCAGGCGCTCGGCCTCGAGCAGCTTGCTGTGCGAGTCGAGGTACGCGAGCCGCTGCTGCAGCTCCTGCTCGATGCCGGCGATCGCCCGCTGCATCCGCTCGTGGGAGGCCACGTAGTGCGTGGCGGGGTAGATCCACACCTCCCCGAGCTCCTCCAGGACCTCGCCGGTCAGCGGATCGAAGCGGGTGATGCGCTCGACCTCATCCCCCCACCACTCGACGCGGATGGCGATCTCCTCGTAGGCCGGGTGCACCTCGAGAACGTCGCCCTGGACCCGGAACCGACCCCGGGCCAGGTTCACCTGGTTGCGGTCGTACTGGATGTCGACCAGCCGCTGGATCGCGAAGTCGCGGTCCAGCTCCACGTGCTGGTGGAGCCGCAGGACCTGCCCCATGTACTCCTCGGGGGTGCCCAGGCCGTAGATCGCCGAGACGCTGGCCACGATGATCACGTCGGGCCGGGTGAGGAGCGCCGCGGTGGCCGAGTGGCGCAGCCGTTCGATCTCATCGTTGATCGAGCTGTCCTTCTCGATGTACGTATCGGTCTGCGGGACGTAGGCCTCGGGCTGGTAGTAGTCGTAGTAGCTCACGAAGTACTCGACCGCGTTCTCGGGGAAGAACTCCCGGAACTCGTTGGCCAGCTGCGCGGCCAGGGACTTGTTCGGGGCCATCACCAGCGTGGGCTTCTGGATGCGCTCGATGGCGTGGGCGATCGTGAACGTCTTTCCGGTTCCGGTGGCCCCGAGGAGGGTGATCCGGTCCTCCCCGGCCCGGATGCCCTCGACCAGCCGATCCACGGCCTCGGGCTGGTCACCGGAGAGCTCGAACTCGGCACGGACCTTGAAGGGGGGCATAGACCGATTCTAGGGCCGAAGCCCGACACGTCCCGCCGGGGACAGGTTCACGAGTCGAATCGATCCACGAACGCGCGCAGGCTCTCCACGTGCGCCTGCGCGTGCGCGAAGGGACCGGTGCCGACCAGGATCTGGCCCAGGCGATGTCCCAGGGGCCTGCGGCCCCGGGGCGTGGCCGGGGAACCCCACCGCCCGTCGGGGATCGCCTCGATCGCCCGGAGCAGCTCGGCGTGCGTCCGGCGCGCCTCCCTGCGCACCTCCGCATAGCTCAGTCCCGCCTTGGCCGCCACCGCCTCCGCATTGATCGCGGTGAGGGTCCGGCTTCGGAACTCGCGGTCGATCGGGGCCGGCTCCCCGCGGCCCCATGCCGCGAGCGCCTCCAAGGCTCGCTCCTCCCAGCTTGCCAGGTGGCCCACCAGGTCCTTGGGGGACCACTCCCCTCCTCCAACGCCCGGGTGATCCAGCTCGGCCGCCGGGACACGGCCGAGCAGTCCGGCGATGGCCACACGTCCTCGCTCGAGGATGTCGATGGCCCCACGCCTGGTGACCAGGTCCGGCTCGGCCATCACATCCTCCCGGCCTCGATGATGCTCTGCAGGAACCGCTGGGTGCGCGGCTCCCGAGGCTGGGTGAAGATCTGCTCCGGCGTGCCCTCCTCCAAGATCACGCCCTCGTGGAGGAACACCACCCGGTGGGCCGTGTCGCGCGCGAACCCCATCTCGTGGGTGGCGATCACCATGGTCATGCCGCCGGCCGCCAGCTCGCGGATCAGGTCCAGGACCCCGGAGACCAGCTCCGGGTCCAGTGCGCTGGTCACCTCGTCGAGCAGGAGGATGTCGGGCTGCATGGCCAGCGAGCGGATGATCGCCACCCGCTGCTGCTGTCCGCCCGAGAGCCGGTCCGGGTAGTCCTCCTTCTTCTCCGCGAGCCCGAAGCGCTCCAAAAGCTCCACGGCGCGTGTCTGCGCGTCGCTCCTGGAGAGCTTCAGCGCCTCGGTCGGCCCCAGCGTGATGTTGCGGAGCACGGACATGTGCGGGAAGAGGTTGAACGACTGGAACACGATGCCGATGTGCCGGCGAACGCTGTTCACGTCCACACCGCGGTCGGTGACCTCCTGTCCGTGGATCACGATCCGGCCGTGATCGATCGGCTCGAGCAGGTCGATGCACCGGAGCAGGGTGGACTTCCCCGACCCCGAGGCCCCGATCAGACAGACCACTTCGTGCTCGGACACGGAGAGATCGATCCCCTTCAGCACCTCGAGCTTTCCGAAGGACTTGTGGAGCCCCTCGACCCGGAGCACCCGCCCGTCGGCGCCGTCGGGCCTCACAGGGCGGCTCCGGCCTGGCGGCGGGCACGCTCCCTGGCGATCAGCCAATCCACGAGCCGCGTCATGGGGATCGTCACGATCAGGAACATCAGGGCTGCCGCCAGGTAGGGCGTGAAGTTGAAGTCAGCGTACTGGGCCAGCTGCGCCTGCTTGAAGGCCTCCGGGATGGCCACGACGAAGGCCACCAGCGCAGTGTCCTTCTGCAGGCCGACGAAGTCGTTCAGGAGCGGCGGGATCACGCGACGGACCGCCTGAGGCACCACCACGAAGCGCAGCGACTGGACCCTGGTGAGACCCAGGGACCGGGCCGAGGCCACCTGGCTGGGATGGATCGACTCGATCCCCGCCCGGTAGACCTCGGCCACGTAGGCCGAGTAGCTGAGGATCAGCGCGATCACCGCCCAGAAGGTCGGCGAGCTGGGGACCCCCGGCAGCTGCATTGCCGGTACCCCGAAGCCCAGCAGGTACACGACCAGGATCGTGGGGATCCCTCGGAACAGATCGGTGTAGGCGATCGACATCAGCCGCAGCGGGAAGAACACCGGTCCGGGCAGGCTGCGCATCACGGCCAGGATCAGCGCCCAGCCCAGGATGAACATCTCCGCGATCATGAAGTATTCAACGTTGCGGACGAACCGGCTCGCGATCGTGGGGAAGGTGTCTCGGAACTCCTGACCATTGAAGAAGGCCTGCCGCACCGTCGGCCAGTTCGGAGAGCGAACCACGATCACCACGAGGATCGCGAACACCACGATAGTGCTGACCACGGCGATCAGGACGCCCTTGGCTCCCTCCTGCCGCACGCCGGCGAGCAGGCGCGAACGACCTCCCCGCTCGGCGTGATGACGCCCGGGGGCCTCATCGAGGTCCGGAGGTCCCCCTCCGCCGCCCCAGGACATCGTTCCAGGCGGTTACGTCGACAAGACCGGCACGCTGACCTTGCTCGACAGCCACCGATCCTGGATCGCCTTCAGCGTTCCTTCGGACTTCAGCTCGTCGAGCGCTTGGTTCACGCACTGGACCAGAGAGTTGCCCTTCTGGAACGCCATGGCGAAGTATTCCTGCTGCCCCTCGGCCGGGAACTGCCCGACGATCACTCCCTGCGGGATCTGCACGGCCGTGATGTAGAAGGCGGTGGGCAGGTCAACCACGATCCCGTCGACATTGCCCGACTTCAGCGCCTGGACCGCGTCCGCGAGGCTGTTGTAGGCACCGGGCTCCTTGGTGGGCTGGATCACGTTCGCGATGTAGTCGTAGTCGGTGGTCCCGATCTGCGACGCCAGGGAGTAGTTCTTGAGGTCCGACAGGCTGGTGGCCTTCGCGATCGGCGTGCCCTGCAAGGCGACGAGCGCGGGATTCACGTCGTAGTAGCTCTGGCTGAAGTCCACCGCCTTGGCCCGCTTGGGCGAGTACGAGATCTGGTTGATGTCGAAGTCGAAGCTCTTGGGGCCGGGCGCGAAGGACTGGTTGAACGGCACCTCCACCCATTGCACCTGGTCCCGGGAGAAGCCCATCTTGTCCGCTACCGCGTAGGCGACCGCGCTCTCGAAGCCCTTGCCCGTGGCCGGGTTGTTGATCTTCCAGTTCGTGCCCTGGGTGTCGTCGCCCGCGTACCACGGCGGGTAAGCCGGATTGTCGGTTCCCACGGTCAGCTGCCCGGAGTTCACGTAGGTGGTGACGCCTTGCGCGCAGTCGGCGGCCGTGGCCGAGGAGCTCGGCGAGCCTCCGCCCCCCGCACTGGGCGCGACCACCGGGTTCTCGTTGCTCGCACATGCCGCCAGCAGTAGCCCGAACGCTGCCACCGCGACCAGCATCCTGCGCATGATGACCCCCCTGGGTTCCTGATCGGCCCCGCGACCGTGCGCGAGCCTAGCACACGCCATCTCCTACGAACGTGCCGGTGGGGCGGGTTGTTCCGGGACGACTACTTCCTGGGCTCCCAGCTGAAGAACCGCACCGCCAGCATCAGGCCGGCGACCCCCCACGCTCCCAGGATCAACACGTCGCGCCAGTGGAACGGCAGTGGTGCGCCGTAGAACCCGGCCAGCATGGCATCGGCGAAATGCTTCACGGGGAAGATGCCGCCCAGCACCCTGATCCACTGCGGAGCCGTGGCATCGATGGGGAAGAAGATCCCCGAGACGAACAGCAGCGGCAAGATGATCCCGTTCACCACCGCGGGCGCGGCGTCGGCGTTCGGGACGGCGGCCGTCGTGGCCAGCCCGAGCGCGGCGAAGCTCATCGCGCCCACCACCAGGACCACCAGGAACCGCACCAGGTCGATGCCCGTGGGGACGTGGGCGCCGTAGAAGGCGATCCCGAACGCCGCCGTGATCACCACGAGCAGGAACCCCACGCCGAGGGCCTGCAGCACCCGCCCGGTCATGTAGGCCCATCCCGGGAGTGGGGTGCCCCGGGTCCGCTTCAGGATCCCCACGTCGCGCTGGTACGTCACGCCCATCGCGATGTTCGTGTAGCAGGCCGTGATCACCGAGAACGCCGCCATCGCGGCTACGAAGTACGTGGACTGCTCGAGCCGGAACCTGGCCCCTGAGGGGAGCACGAAGAGGGCCGTCCCGTTTCCCAGGAAGGAGGTGAAGATGACCAGGAACAGCAGGGGGAAGGCGAAGGTGAAGAAGGCCGACGCCGGGTTGCGCCAGAAGGCCTTGTTCGTGAACCGGGCCTGCCGCAGCGCCAGTCGAGCATCGATCACGCCGGCTCGACCTCGGGGCTGGTGAGCTCCAAGTAGACGTCCTCCAGGCTGGGGCGGACCACCTCGATCGTCTCGAACCGGACCCCCCGGTCCAGGGCCCACCCGGTGACCTCGTGCAGCATCTTCGTGGGGTCCTCCACCACCATCTCGTAGGTCCCGTTGCCCAGGTGGAGTTGGCCCCACTCCGGCAGCTCCGGAGAGCCCTCGGGCAGGCGGTAGCGGATCCGAGCGTGCACCTCGTTGCGTCCGGCGAGCGTCCCGGGCGGTCCTTCGGCCACGATCTGCCCCTTCGACAGCACCGCCACCCGATGGGCCAGGGTCTGGGCCTCGTCCATGTAGTGGGTGGTCAGCAGCACGGTCTTGCCCAGCGCCGTCAGGTTCCGCACCACCTCCCAGGCGTTGCGTCTGGCGCCCGGGTCGAACCCGGTGGTGGGCTCGTCCAGGAACAGCAGCTCGGGGTCCCCGGCGAGCCCGATGGCCACGTCCAGGCGCCGCTGCTGGCCCCCCGAGAGCCGGTTCACGCGCGTATCGAGCTTCTCGGTGAGCCCGACCACCTCCAGGACCTCATCGACGTTGCGGGGGTTCGGGTAGTAGCCGGCGTACAGCTGCACCGTCTCGCGGACCGTGAGGTACGGGTCGATCCCGGTGGACTGCAGGACGATCCCCACCCGCTGGCGGAAGGCGCGGTCGCGCTCGGCCGGATCGTGGCCCAGCACGCGCACCTCGCCGGCCGTGCGAGCCCGATAGCCCTCCAGGATCTCCACGGTGGTGGTCTTGCCGGCGCCGTTGGGGCCCAGCAGGGCGAAGACCTCGCCCGCGCCGACCTCGAAGTCGATGCCCCTCACGGCCTCCAGCTCGCCGTAGGACTTGCGCAGGCCACGGACCTCGATCGCGGATGCAGCCATGTGAACGGACAGTCTACGTGGCCGGTCCGCTATGGACCGGTGGGGTACCCCCGCTCCTTGTTCACCACGTTGGTGAGCGGCCGGCCGCTCACGTACCGGACCAGGTTCTCCAGGAAGACCTCGACCGAGGATTCGCGCCATCCCGCGAAGTTGCCCGACATGTGCGGGGAGATCAGCACGTTCGGGAGCACCCACAGAGGACTGTCCTGGGCCAACGGCTCCTGCTCGAACACGTCGAGCGCCGCGCCCGCGATCCGGCCCTCCATCAGAGCCTCGATCAATGCGCTCTGGTCCACGGTGGCGCCTCGACCGACGTTCACGAACCGAGCTTTCGGGGCCATCCGCGCGAACACGGCGGCGTCGAACAGCCCGCCGGTGTCCTCGGTGAGCGGGAGGGCGTTCACGATCCAGTCCGCCCAGCCCACGGCCTCGGCCAGTTCGTCTGAGCCGTGGATCGTCTCGAACACGTCGTCGCCGATCCGAGCCGTACGCCCTATCCCGCGCACGTCCATCCCCAGGACCATGGCCAAACGTCCGATGGCCCGGCCGATCGGCCCCACCCCCGCCACCAGCAGGCGGCGGCCGTCGAGCATCTCGGCGTCGCGGTGCCGCCACTCCTTGCGGCGCTGGTGCTCCAGCGTGGCGGGTAGGCCCTTCGCGAACGCCAGCATCAGCCCGAGCACGTATTCGGCCATGGCCTCGTCGAACACCCCTCGGGCGTTGGTGACCACCACGTGGCTGGCCACCAGCTCCGGGAAGAGCAGCCAGTCCACACCGGCCGAGGCCGTCTGGATCCACTTCAGGTCCGTGGCATGGGGCCAGGCGGCGGGCAGGACCCCCCGCGCCGCGTGCCAGGCGAAGATCACTTCCGTGCCCGGGAGGGCGCCCTCCAGCTCCGGCAGCGTGGAAGCGTAGGTGAGATCGGCCACCTCCTCCACGCCGTCCAGGCCGGGCGGCGGGTCCGACGCCTCCGCCCCCAGCACCACGATCCCGGGGCGATCGCTCACAGGGGCTGTCGTCCCACGAAACCCGAGTGGATCTCGTGCCAGTGGCCCACCCGCTCCTCCCCCATCCGCCAGCACAGGAAGATGGGTCGGCCGTCGCGCTCGGCCGGGAAGTCGACCAGCCCGGTCTCCGGATCGCGGAGCAGGATGTCCCGTTCCGCCAGGGACTGCACGTCGGCCTTCAGGGCGGCGGACGCCTCCCAGTACCCTTTGCCGCCGTGACCGCCACCGTCCCGAGCCACGGTGGCCTTGATCCGCTCCACCTCCCGGAGGATCACCTGCCGGTTGGCCCGTACCCGCTCCAGGAGCGCACGCAGCTCGGGCAGGGTGGCGTCGGCCTCCTCCGGTGTGTAGACACGGCCGGTGCGCTCGGTCACACGCTCAGCTCCAGGACGGTGGGGAGCTCGGCCAGCGTGGTGATGCGGCACCCATCGCGCTGCGGGAAGCGCTCGCGACGATCGATCAGCACCGGGAGCATGCCCACCGCCGCGGCCGGCTCGAGGTCCAGGTCCGGGTTGTCGCCCACGTAGACGGACCGCGCCGCCGACGCCCCGGCCCGCTCCAAGGCCAGCTCGAAGATCCGGAGGTCAGGCTTCTCCAGCCCCTCCACGCCCGAGATCACCCGGACCGGGAAGAACACGGAGACTCCCAACTGGTCGAGGAGCCGCTCCAGCCACTCCTCGAAGTTCGAGATGACCCCCAGCCGGAGGCCGTGCGACCGCAGGAGCTGCAGCGCCGGAACCACGTCCTCGAACAGGGCGTAGTTCGCCGTGTCGGTGAACTCGCCGTACACGGCTCCGATCAGCTCGTCGGTATCGGGGATCCCGAGCTCGCGGAAGAAGATGTGGTAGACGTCGTGCCAGAACCGCTTGGACTTCTCGGGTGTGGTGGTCCATAGCTCGTTCGTCTCCGCCGCCTGCCGGAAGCGGTCGAAGACCACGTGGATCCGGTCGTGCACCGTCTGCGCGCTCACGTCGAAGCCCTCGCGGCGGAGGATCGTGGCGAACAGGTCCGGGAAGGTGGGGTGCGGATGCACCAGGGTCTCCCCCGCGTCGAAGAAGACCGCCTCGTACCTCACGGCGCCGATGATAGCGACCGGGAGGCCTCAGCCGGACGCCGCTCCAGCGTGCGCCCGCTCGACCAGGTCCGTCCACACCCGCTCGACCTGCACCTCCAGGTCGGCCATGCTGCCCTCGTTCTCGATCAGGTGATCGGCGAGCTCGGCCTTGACCTCCACCGGCGCCTGGGCCGCGATCCGATCACGGGCCTGCGCCTCGGGCATGCCGCGCTCGCGCATCAGGCGGTCGACCTGCGTCTGCACCGAGGTCGAAACCACCAGCAGGACGTCGAAGGCCGAGTGCATGCCGGTCTCGACCAGCAGGGGCGCGCTGAACACCACCACCCGGTCGGTCCCATCGAAGCGCTCGCACCCCTCGGCGAACAGCCGTCGTACCTCTGGATGGACGATGGCTTCCAGATCCCGACGGGCGGCCGGGTCGCGGAAGACGATGCTGGCCAGGGCCTCCCGGTCGATCCCGCCCCCGGGCGCCAGGACCTGGGCGCCGAACCGCTCCACCACCTGCCGGTGGCCCAGCGCCCCCGGCTCCACCGCGGCTCGAGCCAGCACGTCGGCATCGAACACGATCGCCCCTCGCTGCTCGAGGAGCCGAGCCACCGTGGACTTGCCCGATCCGATCCCGCCGGTGAGGCCGACGAGGAGCACCTCAGTCCGTGCGGCCTTCCCGCCGCTTGAGGTCCTCGAGGATCGACTCGAGGGAGACCTCTTCTTGCTCCTCAGCCTCGGCCACCTGCTCGGGCACGACGGGTTCGGGCGGACCCGGAGCCTCGGGCTCCTGGGCGGCCGGTGACGGCTCCGTGGGGGCGGGTGCGGCCTCGGCCGGCGCGACGGCCACCGGAGCGGGCTCCGGCTGGAGTGCGGGCTCGGCGGTGGCGAGCGGGGCCGTCTGTGGCTCCGGCTCGGGCTCCTCCTGGATCTCGGGCTCCTTGATGGTGGGCAGCGCGTCTCCCACCTGGCGCATCGACAGGCTGATCCGCCGCCTGGGCACGTCCACCTCGATCACCTTCACCCGGACCTGGTCCCCGACCGACAGGACCGACTCGGGGGTGTCCACGTGCGCCTCGGAGATCTCGGAGATGTGGACCAGACCCTCGATCCCCTGCGCCACCCGGACGAAGGCACCGAACGGCACGAGCTTGGTGACCTGGCCCTCGATGATCTCGCCGGCCTGGTACTTGCGCTCGAACTCCTTCCAGGGATCCTCCTGCGTGGCTTTGAGCGAGAGCGACACGCGCTCGCGCTCCAGGTCCACGTCGAGGACCTCGACCTCGACCTCCTGACCCACCTGGACGACCTCACTGGGGTGGTCGACGTGCTTCCAGGACAGCTCCGAGACGTGGACCAGACCGTCCACGCCGCCGAGATCCACGAACGCGCCGAAGTTCACGATGGAAGAGACCCTGCCCTTGCGCCGCTCGCCCTTCTTCAGCGACTCCAGGAACTTCTTCCGGTCCTCGCTCTGGGACTCCTCCAGGAAGGCCCGGCGGGACAGGACGACGTTGTTACGGTTGCGGTCCAGCTCGATGATCTTCGCCTCGAGCTCGGTCCCCACGAACGGGTGCAGGTCGCGGACCCGGCGCAGATCCACCAGGGAGGCGGGGAGGAACCCGCGGAGGCCGATATCGAGGATCAGCCCGCCCTTGACGACCTCGATCACCGGGCCCTTGATGGTGCCGCCGGACTGCATGACCTCCTCGATCCGGCCCCAGGCGCGTTCGTACTGGGCGCGCTTCTTGGACAGGATCAGGCGGCCCTCCTTGTCCTCCTTCTGGAGCACCAGGGCCTCGATCTGGTCGCCGACCTTGACCACCTCGTTGGGGTCGACGTCGTGGCGGATCGACAGCTCCTTGGTGGGGATGACCCCCTCGGACTTGTAGCCGATGTCGACCAGCACCTCGTCGCGGTCGATCTTCACGACCTCGCCGTCGACGATGTCGCCGTCCTTGAAATCGCGGAGGGAGGCCTCCATGGCCTCGCGGAGCTCCTCCGGCGTCAGGTCGCGCCCCGGCGCGGCCTTGGTCTCGCTCACGTCTATCTGAACCATCTCCTTCTCCGCGCGCAGGGCGCGCACCGCGGCGAGTGGGAATTGCCGAGGTGCGGATGCGCCTCGCGGCTCGGGAATGGTAGCCGCGACC
Organism: Actinomycetota bacterium; assembly: GCA_035643355.1. GTDB lineage: Bacteria > Actinomycetota > UBA4738 > UBA4738 > HRBIN12 > DASQQQ01. The sequence continues at coordinate 10,143 of DASQQQ010000225.1, forward strand.
GATTTCGCACGTCAACGACCGAACGCGGAGCTGGCGCTGCCGGACCGGCTCAGTGGCCGGCGGGGGCGGCCTCGGCCCAGTTCCGCCCCCAGCCGATGTCCGCTCGCAGCGGCACGCTGAGTTCGTACGCCGAGCCCATCTGCTGCCCCACCAGGCGGGCGGCCGCCTCGACCTGATCCTCCGCCACCTCGAAGACCAGCTCGTCGTGAACGGTGAGCAGCATCCGACACGACAGGGCGGAGGTCTCGAGGGCCCGGTCCACCTTGATCATGCCCAGCTTGAACACGTCGGCCGCGCTGCCCTGGATCGGGGCATTCAGCGCCATCCGGCGGCCCATGTCGCGGACCCGGGGGTTCGAGGCCTGGAGCTCCGGCAGGTACCGCCGGCGGCCCAGGATGGTCTCGGTGAAGCCGTCGGCGGTGGCCCTGGCCACCTGGCGCTCCAGGTACTCCTTGATGCGGGGGAAGCTGGCGAAGTAGGCGTCGATGAACTCCTGGGCCTCGTCCGGGGCGATCTCCAGCCGCGAGGCGAGCCCGTAGGCGTTCATGCCGTAGGCCAGTCCGTAGTTGATGGCCTTGGCCCGGCGTCGGAGCTCGGCGTCCACCTGCTCCTCGGGCAGACCGAACACGCGAGCCGAGGTCGCCGTGTGGATGTCGGTCCCGGAGTCGAAGGCGGCCCGCAGCCCCTCGTCCTCGGACAGGTGCGCCAGGATCCGGAGCTCGATCTGCGAGTAGTCGGCGACCAGCAGGAACTGGCCGTCGGAGCCCGGGATGAACGCCCGGCGGATCTGCCGTCCCAGCTCGCCCCGGACCGGGATGTTCTGCAGGTTGGGGTTCACCGAGGACAGCCGCCCGGTGGCTGCGCCGGTCTGGTTGAAGGTGGTGTGGACCCTCCCATCCGCCGGGTCGACCTGCTTGGGCAGCGCCTCCAGGTAGGTGGAGTTCAGCTTGTCCAGCTCGCGCCACTGGAGCAGCGCGTCCACGATGGGGTGCTGGTCCCGGAGCTTCTCCAGCACGCTGGCGTCGGTGGAGAGCTGCCCCTTGGGGGTTCGTTTGCCGGGGGACAGCCCGAGCTTCTCGTACAGGATCGTCCGCAGCTGGGGCGGGGAGTTCAGGTTGAACTCCTCCCCGGCGTCCCGGTAGATGGCATCCCGGAGCTCCCCCATGCGATCGGTGACGCCGGAGGCCATCTCGTGCAGATACTCCACGTCCAGGGCCACGCCGGCGGCCTGCATCCGGGCCAGCACCGAGGACAGCGGCAGCTCCACCTCCTCCAGGAGCGGACCGAGGCCGGCCTTCGCGATCCGCTCGGCCATGACCGGAGCCAGCAGAGCCACCGCCGCGGCTTCGGCCGCCGCGCGCCGCCAGCTCTGACCGAACAGCTGTCCCTCGGACTCCTCCCCCACCGCGCCCAGCACGTCGGTCCCCAGGTACTGCTCGCACAGCCCCTCCAGCGGATAGGAGGCGGTGGCCGGGTCGAGCAGGTACCCCGCCAGCATCGTGTCGAAGCGCAGCCCCCGGAGCGTCCCGCCGGTGGCGAGCACGGCCGACTCGGCCTCCTTGGCGTCGTGCATCCACTTGGGCACCTCGGGATCGGCCAGCAACGGGCCCACCTGCTGGAGCGTGGGCAGCGGGGCGTAGGCGGCCTGGCCTCCGCCCGCTGAGACGGCGATCCCGGTCGCGGTCCGGACGTCGAGCTCGATCCGGACCCCCTTCGGGCCGTCCGAGCCCAGGAGCTGCACCAACTCCCGCTCCGGGGCCTGCCGCAGGTCGAGTTCCGCCACCTCCACGGCCGGCTTGGCCCCGCGGGCCACCTCCTCCAGGCGCTCCAGCAGCGAGCGGAACTCGAGCGAGGTGAACAGCCGGTGCACGCTGTCCATGTCCCACTCGCCCATCACGCAGTCGTCGGGGCCGACGTCCAGCCCCAGATCGGTCTGGAGCAGGGCCAGCTCCTTGTTCAGCGCGAGCTGTTCGCCCACCTCCTCGATCGACGCCTTGAGCTTGCCCTTCAGCTCCTCGGTGTGCGCCAGCAGCTCCTCCACCGATCCGTATTGCTGGATCAGGCGGGTGGCCGTCTTCTCCCCCACACCCGGGACGCCCGGGATGTTGTCGGAGGGGTCGCCCTTCAGAGCCACGTAGTCGAGGTACCGGGAGGGCGGCAGGCCGAAGCGCTCCTCCACCGCGCGCTCGTCGTACTCCTTGATCTCCGAGATGCCCTTGACGTTGAACATCACCCGGATCCCAGGGCGCACGAGCTGGAAGAAGTCCCGGTCGGCCGTGACGATGGTGGTCTCGATCCCGAGCCGGCTGGCCCGCGTGGCCAAGGTGGCGATGGCGTCGTCGGCTTCATGCCCCTCCACCCCGATCACGGGGATGTGCAGTGTCTCCAGGACCTCGACGATCAGGCCGAGCTGCTGGCGGAACTCGTCGGGCGTCTCGGGACGGCCCGCCTTGTACTCGGCGTACTTCTCGAGCCGAACGGTGGGCTTGCCGATGTCGAACGCCACCGCGATGAGATCGGGCTCCTCCTCGGCCAGGAGCTTGATCAGCATCGAGGTGAAGCCGTACACGGCGTTGGTGACCTGGCCCGTGCTGGTGGCCAGGCTCTGGGGGAGGGCGAAGAAGGCCCGGTAGGACAGGCTGTGCCCGTCCAGCAGGAAGAGCCGTCTCGCGGGGGTGTCGGTGGCCACCTGCGGATTCTAGTGCCCCGCCCGACGTGCTCCGGACCGACGTCTGGACCGGGGACCGAGCGGATAGCTATCGTTCGGTCCCGAACGAGGTTGCGATGAATCCGACCTTGTGGGTAGGATTCGGCCGATCCGAGCCGCTGCATCGGAGTGGTGATGAGCACGACACAGACCGTTCTGCTGGGCGCCATCGCGGGGTTCACGATCTTCCTGGGGCTGCCCATGGGGCGGATGCAGAGCCAGAGCGCTCGCCTACGAACCTTCCTGAACGGCGTGTCCGCCGGGATCCTGGTCTTCCTGCTGTTCGACATCCTCGAGCACGCCACCGAGCCCGTGGAGGAAGCGGTGGCGGACGGCGCGTGGGGTCGCCTGGTGGCGGTCGGGGTCTTGTACCTGGGCGGGCTGGCCCTCGGCCTGATCGGGCTGTTCTACGTGGGGCGCCTGTGGCGGCGTCGGGGGGCTCCGGCCGGGGTGGGACCGGGCGCGATGGCGGTGGCCGAGGCCGATGCCGTCCGCTCCGACGCCCTGCGCGTGGGGATGGCCATCGCCACCGGGATCGGCCTGCACAACTTCTCCGAGGGCCTCGCGATCGGACAGGCCGCGCACTCGGGCTCGGTCTCGCTGGCGCTCCTGCTGGTGATCGGTTTCGCCCTCCACAACGGCACCGAGGGGTTCGGCATCGTGGGACCGCTCGCAGCCACCGGCCAGCGAGCCTCGTGGGGATGGCTCGCCGCGGCCGGCCTGATCGGCGGCGGCCCGACCTTCCTGGGGACGCTGGTGGGGACCGCCGTCAGTTCGGACCTGCTTTTCGTGGGCTTCCTGGCGCTCGCGGCCGGCGCGATCCTGTACGTGATCGGTGAGTTGTTCGGCGCGGGTCGACGCCTCTCGTGGGAGGTCACGCTGTGGGGCGTGTTCGCGGGGTTCGGGCTCGGGCTGCTGACCGAGCTAGTGTTGGTCGCCGCCGGCGCCTGAGGATCGGGTCCCCACCGGGCAGAGGAATGTCACTCTTTCTTCGGTCTCCGCTGCGTGGCCGCTACCTGGGCTGTTTCCTCGAAGTTCCTGCACCGCAAGGGCTGGCGCGTGTTGACAGGGGTGGGGCGCCTCGCTAGATTTCGGGCCGGTCCCAAGCGGCCGCTGGGATCGGGAGGCGGGAAGCGCCTCCGAGCCGGACCGGAGGGGATGTGCAGGGCGCGAGCCCCGAACCCCCCACCAGCCGGAGCGGAGGGCGCACCGGCCGACCGGATACCGGGTCGCTTGGGGCCAACTCTTGGCGGGTCGGGGAACCGAGTAGATAACGCTCGCGTATGGGGAAGGCGCGAGCGGCTCCAAAGGTTCCTCGACCCGCCGTACCTTTGCTGCCGGGGGTGAAGGCGATGGTCCGACCGAGGGATGCGAGGTTGGATGTGCTTCGCAAGGTCCCTCTCCTCAGTGGACTTTCCAAGAGGGAAGTCGCCAGGGTCCTCGCTGTGAGCACCGAGGAGGAATTCTTCCCGGGCGTCGTCATCGTGGAAGCGGGCAACCGGGCGAGCGACTTCTACCTGGTGCTGCAGGGG
>DASQQQ010000226.1:0-6881 GCA_035643355.1 Actinomycetota bacterium
CCATGCGCTGCTCGTCCTCGGCGTGGTCGCCGGGGTGGCGGTCGTCGCTGTCCTGTTGATGAACGTGCTGGGAGGGGGGGGCGGGGGCGACAACGTCGCCCAGCCCGCGACGCCCATCGCCACCGGGAGCCCGGTGCTGAGTCCGTCGATCTCGCCTACCCCCACGCCCCGCGAGACGCTGCCGCCCGTGGTCCTGGCCGGGTCGCGGAACCCGTTCTCGATCCCGCCCCCGCTCCAGTCCCCGAGCGGCAGCGTCGGCCCCTCCTCAACCGTGACCCCGAGCATCTCGCCCACCGAGACGCCGACCACTCCAGGCGGTGGCCAGAGCGAGGAGATCGGCGCGCACACCCTGGTCCTGCTGGACGTGTTCGGCGGCGGGACGAAGGCTCAGGTGGAGGTCGACGGCAAGGTCTACACGGTCGCCGAGGGTCAAACCTTCGACGGGAACTTCAAGCTCGTCTCGATCAGCGGGCAGTGCGCCCGGTTCCTGTACGGCGACGAGCCCTTCAGCCTCTGCACGAACCCGCAGAAGTAGATGCAGGAGTGGCAGGACTCCGGCGAGCCGCGCACGGGGGGAGCGGTCGCCGGCGACGAGAGGGCGGTCCGGGTGATCCGGACCGCCCTCCACCACGTCCGGGGTGCATCCAGCCCCTGAACTCTTGGCGGTCCCGGTCAAGATCCTGATCCCCCAGCCCTCCTCATCTCCTGCGACCCGTCACGATCACTCACAACGAACGCCGGCGGTGGATGCTCACAGGGCCCTGACGAGAACGGCGCGAAGAACGGCCCGGTCCGCGTCGACCGGCCGACGCGGGGGCCGTGCCCACCCCGCCCCCGTCACCGCCGCACCACGCCCCTCACCGGGCCGTCCCCACCCGTCACCTATGATGTCGCCCATGCTGCGGCTGCTCACGGCCGGTGAGTCGCACGGCCAGGCCCTGACCGGAATGCTCGAGGGGCTGCCCGCCGGGGTCCCCATCGCGCCCAAGGAGATCGCCGGCGAGCTCGCCCGCCGTCGGCACGGCTACGGCCGCAGCGCCCGTCAGAAGCTAGAGGCCGACAGCTTCCAGATCCTCTCCGGGGTCCGCCACGGGCGCACCCTGGGCACCCCCATCTCGATCACCATCGGCAACGCGGAGTGGGGGCCCAAGTACCAGGACCTGATGGGCGTCGAGGGCCGGGTCGACCCGGGGGACCGCCTCACCCGCCCCCGTCCCGGGCACGCCGACCTGGTGGGCGTGCAGAAGTACGGCTTCGACGACGTCCGCAACGTCCTGGAGCGGGCCAGTGCCCGGGAGACCGTGGCCCGGGTGGCCGTGGGCACCTTCTGCAAGGCCTTCCTGGCCGAGCTCGGGATCCAACTGCTGTCCCACGTGGTGCGCATCGGGCGGGTGGCCGTGCCCGCCACCGCTCGCCCGCCCGGGCCCGAGGATCTGGAGGCCGTCGACGCCTCGCCGGTGCGGGCGCTCGAGGCTCGGATCTCGGAGCGCATGGTGGCCGAGATCGACACCGCGATGCACGAGCGCGACACGCTCGGCGGCGTGTTCGAGGTCCTCGCGTACGGCTGCCCCCCGGGCCTCGGCTCCCACGTCCACTACGACCGCAAGCTCGACGCCCGCTTGGCCCTGGTCCTGATGAGCATCCAGTCGGTGAAGGGCGTGGAGGTGGGCGACGGCTTCGCCACCGCCGCCCGACGAGGCTCGAAGGCGCACGACGAGATCGTCCGCACGGGCGCCAGGCTCTCCCGCAAGACCGGGCGGGCCGGCGGCATCGAGGGCGGGATGAGCACCGGCGAGCCCATCCGGGTCCGGGCGGCGATGAAGCCGATCTCCACGGTCCCCAGGGCCCTGGCCACCGTGGACCTGGCCACCGGGGCTGCCGACGTCGCCATCAAGCAGCGCACCGACATCTGCGCCGTGCCGGCCGGCGGCGTGGTGGGGGAGGCGGCCGTGGCCTTCGTCCTGGCCCAGGCGGTCTTGGAGAAGTTCGGCGGCGACTCGCTCGCCGAGACCCGCCGCAACCTGGACGCCTACCTGGCGGAGCTGTGATGGGCCGACCGGCGGGGACGCTCCCGTGATCGTCTACCTGGTGGGGATGCCGGGCTCGGGCAAGTCCACGGTGGGCCCGGAGCTGGCCCGTCTGCTGGAGGTGCCATTCGTGGAACTCGATTCGCAGATCGAGCGCGAGGCGGGCCGTACGGTCCGCGAGATCTTCGCCGAGCAGGGTGAGACGCGCTTCCGCGAGCTCGAGGCCGCGGCCCTCACCGAGGCAGCAACGAACGACCCTTCGGTGGTCTCCTGCGGCGGCGGGGTCGTGCTCGAGCCCGCCAACCGGGTCACGCTCCGCGCCACCGGCGAGGTGGTGTTCCTCTGGGTCCCGCTGGAGGTCCTGCGCGAGCGGGTCCGACCCGCCGAGGACCGCCCCCTGATCCACGCCCAGGAGGACCTGGAGCGGCTGTTCCGGGAGCGCGAGCCCCTGTACCGGGAGTTCGCGGTGCACGAGGTGGACGCCTCGGGACCACCTCAGGAGGTCGCCGCCGCGATCCGCAAGGAGCTCACCCGGTGGTCAGCCTGAGGATCGCCGTCCCCGGGCGTCCCTACGAGGCCGTGATCGGCCGGGGTCTGTTGCGGGGGGCCGGGGCCCACCTGCCCCAGCTCCCGAGGGCCGAGCGTGCCTTCGTGGTGGCCGATCACGCCGTGGCCGAGCGGTACCTCGAGCCGCTCGCTGCCGGGCTCGGAGCCCGAGGGCTCGAGGTGGTGCCGCTGGGCGTGCCCCAGGGCGAGGAGGCCAAGTCCCTGTCCACCTGGATGGCGCTGCACCATCAGCTCGCCGTGCAGGAGGCGCACCGCGACGACCTGGTGGTGGCGCTCGGGGGTGGCTCGGTGGGCGATCTGGCCGGGTTCGTGGCCGCCACGTACATGCGGGGCGTGCCCTTCGTCCAGGTGCCGACCACGCTCACCGCTCAGGTCGACGCCTCGATCGGCGGCAAGACCGCGGTCAACCTGCCGGAGGGCAAGAACCTGGTGGGCGCCTTCTACCAGCCCCGCGCCGTGCTGGCCGACGTGGACACGTTGGCCACGCTTGCCGAGGCCGAGTTCCGCTCGGGCCTGGGCGAGGTGGCCAAGGTAGGCCTGACCCTCGACCTGGAGCTGCTCGAGCTCCTCGAGCAGCGGCCCGAGGGCATCCTGGCCCGCGAGCCCGCCCTCCTGGAGGACGTCGTGGCCCGGTGCGTGGGGGCCAAGGCCCGGGTGGTGGCCGCCGACGAGCGCGACGCGGGCGAGCGTCTGGTCCTGAACTACGGACATACCCTGGGCCACGCTCTGGAGCGGCTCGATGCCTTCGGGGGGCGCTCGCACGGCGAAGCCGTCGCGGTGGGGATGGTGTTCGCGGCCCGCCTGGCCGAGTCGCTCGGATGGGCGCCGGCCGGTCTGGCCGCCCGGACCACCCGGCTGCTGAAGCCGCTCGGCCTGGAGCCCGACGGGCGCCTGCCGGCCGCCGACCGGATCCTCGGCGCGATGCGGATGGACAAGAAGTACCGGGGCGGGATCCGGTTCGTCGTGCTGGAGGAGCCGGGTCGGACTCGGGTGGTGGAGGGCGTCCCGGCCGATGCCGTCCGCGAGGTCCTGTGCGAGATGGGGGCGGCCGGGTGAGGGTGCTGTACCTGTTCGGGCCGAACCTCGGCGCCCTCGGCACCCGGGATCCCGACCGGTACGGCGACCGCACCCTCGAACAGGTCATGACCGAGGTCGCCGAGCGGGCCAGCGCCCTCGGCCACCGGGTGGAGTGGCGGCAGTCCGACCACGAGGGGGACCTGGTGGGCTGGCTGAACGACGCCCGGGCCCGGGGCGTCGAAGCGGCGGTCCTGAACCCCGGGGCGCTCACGCACTACTCGTACGCCCTGCGCGATGCCGTGGAGGCCTGTGGGGTCCCGGTGGTGGAGGTGCACCAGACGAACATCTACGCGCGCGAGGACTTCCGCCGGCACTCGGTGATCTCGCCGGTGGCGCGCGCGAGCATCGCCGGAGCGGGTGCCGGCGGGTACCACCTGGCGCTGGAGGCCCTGTCGTGGATCACGCCCTGAGGCGCGGCCGCCTGGCCGAGTGGCTCCAACAGGCCGGGATCGAGGCCCTGCTGGTGAACCGTCTCCCCAACGTCCGCTACCTCACCGGGTTCACCGGCTCCAACGGGCAGGTGATCGTCCGCGCCGACGGGCGGGACCTGTTCCTCACCGACGGGCGGTACGAGGAGCAGGCCCGCCACGAGGTGCCGGACCTCGAGCGGCGCGGCTACCGCGAGAGCATGGTCCGCGCGGTCCGCGACATCGTGCCCGCGCTCGGCCTGGGCCGCCTGGGCTTCGAGGTCGATGGCCTCACGTACCACGCCTACACGGAGCTGGGTGCGGACCTGCCGGCCGAGCTGGTCGGTGTGAACGGCGCGGTGGAGCGGCTGCGGCGGGTCAAGGACGCGGACGAGCTCCGGATCCTCGACCGAGCCCAGGAGGTCACCGACGCGGCCTTCGAGGCCCTCCTGCCCAAGCTGCGCGAGGGCGTGAGCGAGCGCGAGCTGGCCTTCGAGCTCGAGATCGAGCTGCGCACGGCCGGCGCCGACGACCTGTCGTTCGAGACCATCGCGGCGTTCGGGGAGGACGCCGCCGAGCCCCACCACGACCCAGGGGGGCGGCCGCTCCGCCGGGGTGACGTGGTGAAGCTGGACTTCGGCGCGCTGGTGGACGGCTACCACTGCGACATGACCCGCACGGTGGCGTTCGGCCATCCCCCGCGGGAGCTGCACGAGATCCACGACCTGGTCCGCCGGGCCCAGCGGGCCGGGATCGAGGCGGTGCGGGCCGGGGTGGACGCGGCCGGCGTGGACGCGGCCGCGCGCTCGGTGATCGAGGAGGCCGGGATGGGGGAGCGCTTCGCCCACGGCCTCGGTCATGGGGTGGGGCTCGAGATCCACGAGGATCCCTTCCTGCACCGGAGCTCGCAGGAGGTCCTGCCGGCCGGCGCGGTGGTCACGATCGAGCCGGGCGTGTACGTTCCGGGCCTGGGCGGCGTCCGCATCGAGGACATGGTCGAGGTCAGGGAGGACGGCCGCCGGGCGCTGCCTCGATCGAGCAAGGAGCTGATCGTCACGTGAGCGTGTCCACCAACGACCTGAAGAACGGGATGACCCTGGACCTGGACGGCACGTTATTCCAGGTGATCGAGTTCCAGCACGTGAAGCCCGGCAAGGGCGGCGCCTTCGTGCGGACCAAGCTCCGGAACGTGCGGACCGGGCAGGTGCTGGAGCGCACCTTCAACGCCGGGGTGAAGGTGGATCAGGCGATCGTCGAGCGTAAGGACATGCAGTACCTGTACCGGGACGGCGACAACCTGGTGTTCATGGACACGGGCACCTACGAGCAGCTGATGGTGCCGGTCGACGTGGTGGGCGATGCCGCCAGCTACCTGGCCGAGGCCGCCACCGCTCAGGTCTCGGTGCACGAGGGGGTCCCGATCGGCGTGGAGCTGCCGGCCTCGGTGGTGCTGAGCATCACGGACACGCAGCCCGCGGTGAGGGGCGACACCCGGACCAGCGCGATGAAGCCGGCCACGCTGGAGACGGGCTACGAGGTGCAGGTGCCGCTGTTCGTGGAGCCCGGCGAGAAGGTCAAGGTGGACACGCGCTCGGGCGAGTACATCGAGCGGGTGAAGTAGGGATCGCCGTGGCCTCGAGGCACGAGGCCCGCCGCCAGGCCCTCGACGTCCTCTATCAGGCCGACGTCACGGGCGCCGATCCACTGGAGGTGCTGGGCGAGTGGCGCTCGGCCGGCCGTAAGGTGTCGCGGTTCGCTCGGGAGCTGGTGGAAGGGGTCGCCGCGAACCTGGGCGAGCTCGATGGCGTGATCGGGGAGCACGCGGAAGGCTGGACCGTGCCCCGGCTGGCGGCGGTGGACCGCACGATCCTTCGGGTCGGCGTGTACGAGCTGCACCACGTCGCCGAGACCCCCCCGGCGGTGGCCATCGACGAGGCCGTGGAGGCGGCCAAGGAGCTGTCCACCGAGGACTCGGGTCGGTTCGTGAACGGGATCCTGGGCCGGATCGTCCGCGAGGGCGCCGAGCCCTGACCGGCCTGGGCCGGGCGGCTACTCGCCCTGGGTGTCGGCGGGCTTGGTCTCGGCGACCTGGCCGTTCGTCTGGGCGGTCGCCGATCCACCGCTCGGGGTCCCGGCCGCGCCACCGGTCTCACCGGTCGCCTTCTGCTCGGCCCCGCCCTCCTGGACGCCGGCCTTGAACTCGCTGGCCGACCGGCCCAGGGAGCGCGCCAGCTCCGGGAGCTTCTTCGCCCCGAACAGCAGCACCACCACGGCCAGGATGATCAAGAGCTCGGGGATGCCGATATCTGGCATTCGCTATCGCCTCTTTCCGGAACGCTCGACGGCCCGAGCCACCCCTACTCGCCGCCGCTGCCGCTGGTATCCGGGGTCTCCGCCTTGGGCGAGCTCGGCATACCGGTCTGTCCCTCGGATCCACCCTCCTCGAGTCCCCTCTTGAACTCGGAGGAGGAGCGACCGAGCGAACGCGCCAGCTCGGGGAGCTTCTTGGCCCCGAACAGCAGCACCACCACGCCCAGTACGATGAGCAGTTCAGGCACACCCATCGGCCTTCCACCTTCCTGCAGGTCGGACCTCTAGTGTAGGCCCAACCGGGGCCCTGCGTCCGGTTCGGGGCACGAGTGATCGTTCGGCCCGCTAGTTGACTCACGTCAAGATGTCCTCGGCGCCACCTCCGGTTGCCTCACCAAAGATGTCCTCGAAATCTCCGTCCAGGAGAACTTCCTCCCGGCGGAGGGGTGTCCGGGTCGTCTCACCTCCTTGCTCCGATCGGGTTTGGTCCGGT
>DASQQQ010000227.1:0-30882 GCA_035643355.1 Actinomycetota bacterium
CGAAGAAGATCGCGCAGACCGCGATGAAGACCGTGACCCACAGCCCACGGGTGATGAACCAGAAGTTGTGGCGCATCCAGGCGACGTTCAGTTCGAACGCGACCAAGACCCCGCCCATCACGGCGAAGATGGCGATCCAAACCGCGATCAGCTTGGCCCGGAAGGGGATCCGCTCGCTCAGGAGCTCGTAGCGCTCGAGCAGGCCCGTCGCCCTGGCCCGAGCACCGGGGGGAGGGGTGGTCCCGGCCCCCGTCTGCTCGGTCTTCATGATCTCTCAGAGCCTTCCTACGCCTGAGGCTTCGTGATGTCCTCCCCGTACCACTTCATCGAGAGATGGGTCAGCGTCCCGTCATCGTGCATCTGCTGGATGATGTCGCTGACCTGCTGGATGAAGCTCGTCGGATCAAGCGGCGCGCTCTTGTCGGCCGCCGCGGCGAGGGGCTCGTAGAAGACCGGGTCACCCAGCAGTTTGATGGGCTTGCCCTTGTCGATCGCGCCCTGCAGGGTTGGCACCGCTGACATCGCGGCATCGAGCCGACCCAGCACCAGGTCCTGGATCGCCGTCGAATCGGTGTCGTAGCCCACGAACTTGATGTTCGCCGGCACCAGGTAGTCAAAGGTGTAGCCGGGGATGTCCAGCTTGCGCTCGAGGTAGAACTCGTACGTGCAGGCGCTGCACGCTCCGATCGTCTTACCCGCGAGCTGATCGAACGACGTGATGTCGCTATCGTCTCGCACCGCCAGCCCGGCTGGCGTGTAGTAGTAGGGCGTGGAGAAGTCCAGAACCTGTGCCCGCTCCTTCGTGATGGTCATCGAGCCGACCGACAGGTCCCAGCGGTCGTTCCACCCCCCGGCCGTGATCAGATCCCACGACGGCGTCTTCCAGGCCACCTGGACGCCCATCCGCTTCGCGATCTCCTCGGCCGCGTCGATGTCGAAGCCCTCCCATTGGCCGGTGGCCTCGTCGTAGGAGGACTGCGGCGGGTACGCCGGGTCGGTGGACACGCGCACTTCGCCGTTCTGGCAGATCCGCGCCAAGAGGTCGCCGCTGCTAGTGTCGACCGACGCGCACGTGCCCTGAGCGGCCGGGCTTGCGGTGTCGCCTCCGCCGCCGGCAGCGTTGTTGTCGTTCGAAGACCCGCTGGAGCACGCGGCCGCGACCAGCGTGAGCGAGGCCGTGAGCACCACGGGGATCAGGAACCTGGATCTGCGCATCTCCCCCCTCCTTGCCCCGTGGGGAGCTGCGCCGTTGGACGGGCCCCCCGCGGGCGGTTCTCCGACGTCCGCATGTCTCCGCGGACGGCCCCGAGCATAGTCCCCGGGTGGAAGGGACGAAAGTCAACCCGTCTGTGGGATCCAGCGGCCGCCCTCGTCGCGGAAGACGTGGACCTGCGCTGAGCTCGGCACCAGCTCCCCCGAGGGCTCGAAGACGTAGGTGTCGGCCAAGCCTTCGAAGGAGGACGTGGCGGAGAGCGCCGCCGCGACCTGGCTCCGGGTCGCTGCCCCCCGCTCGATCGCCTGCAGGAACATCCGCATCACGTCCCACGCCTCGGCGGCGTAGGGGCCGGGGGGCAGCCCGAAGTCCGACTGATAGTCCTGGATGAACCGTTGGGCCGCGAACCGGGTCGAGGTGGTGAGGTCCACGCAGGGGCACACCACGACCGTGCCCGCCCCTGCCTCTCCCACCACCGAGAGGAAGGTCGGGTCCTTCAGACCCTCGCCGCCCACGAAACGGACCGAGCGCAGCCCCTGCTCCACCAGCTGCTGGCGGAGCACCGCCCCCTCGGCACCGAACCCGCCCCACACGACCACGCCGCAGCCTGCGGCGGCGATCGCGGCCACCACCCGGTCCGAGCCGTTCCGCTCGATTGCGGCTCGCATCCGGAGCGCCACCGGTGTGGAGATGGCCCTGGCCACCCCGTGGAGGAGGCCGATCGAGGCGGGGCTACCGTCCCCGATCAGGCACGCTCCCGCTCCGAGGCGCCGCATCCCGTCGATGTGGTCCGCCAGCACCGCCGCCTCCCGCGTCTGGCCGGCCACGGCCCGTCGCCATCCGGTCCAGCCGTTCCGCGACAGATCCGGGCCGAGCGTGGACAGGGTGATCATGGGCAGTCCTGCCGCATCCATGGCGACGCCGATGCTCGCCTGTCCGGTCAGCAGGGGGGCGCCGATCGCACCGACGAAGCTCTGGTCGTCGACGATCGTCCGGACGACATCGGCAGCGGTCGATGGATCGCCCTTCGTGTCGAGGGCGACGATCTCCACCGGCACCGGGAGTCGCTCCCCCAAGGTGGCCGTGTCGACGGCCAGTCGGGCGCCCTGGTACGCGGGCGCGGTCCTGGTCTGAGCGTCCTCGGGGGCGAGATCCTCGATGAAGGCGATCTTCAGCATCGACGGGGCCGGGCTGGGATCCGAGGTCGTCGGCGCGGGAGCCGGGGTCCGTGCGGGCGCGCGTGTGGTGCACGCGCCGGCAAGGACGACGAGCGCGAGCAGCCAAGCGATGAGCGGGCGCTTGCTGCGCATCGGGCGAGGAAAGCCTCCTGGCTCGCTGGGCCGACGGGTCCGGCAGTCTAGATCTCAGAGCCTCGTACTACCCTGCTCCCACGACTGGGAGGTTCCATCTTGTATCCGCGTGCAACCTACGACCATGTCCTGCGACTCGTTCACGCGGGCTCAACGACAGCCAGGTCTCGCGCCAGACCGGTATCTCGAGATGGACGGTGGGGAGGTCGGCCTCGTTCCCGAGCCGGGATGCGTCGCCGTATCCACATACTGGCAGCACTGGCCATGCGTGTTCCCTCAACACGGCCCCGGCATGAAACACACCAGGACGATCGCCTTGGCGGCTTGGCAGCAGGACGTGGTAACCCGCGAGCCTGAGGGGTTGCTGCGTGGCCTGATCCACTCTGATGGGTAGCGCTGGAACGGCGTGACCATCTCGATCGCGCGGCGCGCCGACGTGGCCACGTTGGATACCTTCGCTGGTCCCAAGGCCTGATGCATCTCGCATGAGTACACTCCGAGGGACGCCGGGATGGCGAAACGGGAAAACGCGCGGGACCCAAACTCCCGTGGGCTTCGGCCCTTGAGGGTTCGACTCCCTCTCCCGGCACCGGGTTCGAGTCCCGCCCCCGGCACTCAGATGACGTGGGATTCGGGGACCAGATCCCCGCGGCTGAACCGCTCCAGCGACAGCGCCGACACGTCCACGCTCTTCGCCGCGCCGTCCACGATCATCTCGGCCAACAGCTTCCCCACGATCGGCGCGTGCTGGAACCCGTGGCCGCTGAACCCGTTCGCCAGGTACAGGCCCTCGAGCCCCTCCACCGGACCCAGGATCGGGTGGCGGTCGGGGGTCATCTCGTACAGGCCGTTCCACATCGTGCGGACCTCGGCCTCGGCCAGCGGCGGGAACACCCGAACCGCGGTCGGAAACAACTCCTCCTCCACGAACCGTCGGTCGGGTGTCGTATCGAACGACGGCCGCTCGGTCGGGCTCCCCATGCCCATCAGCACGCCGTCGCCCTCACGGTGGAAGTAGAAGCTGGTCTTCGCGTCGATCACCAGCGTCCGTCGCTCGGGCCTCCCCGGGAATCCCCCCGTCACCACCACGTTGCGGGGGATCGGCTCCAGCGGAACCTCCACGCCGCAAGTCGCCGCCAGCAGCCCGGCCCAGGGGCCGGCCGCGTCCACCAGCATCGGACACCCGATCGATGCACCCGCCGCCGTTAGACCGGTCACAGCGCCCGCGTGGGTCAGGATCTCGGTGACGTCCACACCGGTCCGGATCTGCACCCCCGCCCGCCTCGCCAGCATCGCGTAGCCGTTCGTCAGCCCAGCCGGATCGGCGATCCCGTCATCCGGGCCGAACGTCGCCCCGACCACGCCTTCGACCGAGATGCCCGGGACGAGCCGGTCGGCCTCGGCCGCTGATATGGCCCGGACGTCGATCCCGAACGAGCGCTGCAACTCGGCGGCGGCCGAGAACCCGGCCCAGGTCTCGTCGTCGCGGATCAGGAACAGGTATCCGTCCCGCCACACGTCCAGCGGCAGCCCGTGCTCCTCGGTGAACCGGGTGATCATGGGCACGCTAGCCAGCGAGAGCTCGATGTTGATCCGGCTGGAGAACTGGAACCGGAACCCGCCGGCGCACGCCCCCGTCGATCCCATACCGAGCCCGTCGGCCCGCTCCAGCAGGAGGACCCGCCCCGCTCCCGCCGCGGCCAGGTGGTACGCGGCACTGGTACCCACGACCCCGCCGCCAACCACCACCACGTCCGCGGTCTCGCTCACGACACGAACCGGTCCACGGCGGCTCGAGCTACGACCAGGTCCTCGAAGGCCACCCCCACCGACTTGAACACCGTCACGTCCTGGGGTGACCGACGCACGAGGGCTCCGCGCACGACCTCGCTCAGGTCCGCCACCACGTGGGCGGCATCCACGATCCCCTCCGCGATCGGGATCAGGAGGTCACCGGCCTCGGCCATGGCCGCCTCCCGAGCCTCCACCACCAGACGGGATCGCCGGATGGTCTCCTCGTCCAACTCCCGGGTATCGGGGGTGTAGGCGCCGACCGCGTTCACGTGCGCTCCCTCTCTCAACCGTGTCCCCTCGAAGACGGGGGCCGGGCTCGTGGTGCAGGTGCAGACCAGGTCGGCCTCCCCGACCGCGTCGGGTTCCCCCGTCACCGCCTCCAGCCCCATCGCTTCGGCCAGATCGGCCAGCGCCTCCGCCCTCGCGTCCGTCCGCGAGACCACCGTGACGCGCTCGATCGATCGGACCGCCCGCATGGCCTCCAGATGCGCCCGACCCTGCACCCCCGCCCCGAAGATCACCAGCCGGTCGGCGTCCTCGCGCGCCAGGTAGCGCGTGGCCAGCCCCGAGACGGCGCCGGTCCGCAGGGCGGTGAGCGCACCACCGTCCAGGACGGCCACCGGCGCTTGCGTCTGGGATGCGAACAGGACATACGCTCCGTGGATCAGGGGGAGGCCTCGGGCCGGGTTCGACGGCGTCACTGTCACCAGCTTCACCCCCGCCCCCTGCGGTCCGGCCGCGGGCATCGACAGCAGCGTCCCCGCCGGGGTCTCCACCTGCGATCGCAGGGGCGTTCCGGACGGGGGCCCCGAACGGAACGCCGCCTCCAGCGCGTCGATCGCCGAGGTCATCGGCAGGAGTTCGGACAGCCGTGCGGCGTCCACGAGCGGCAGATCGCGCACGCTCACAGCTCTCCCAAGTACGCCTCCCGCATCTGGGGGTTGTCCAGCAGGTTCCGGGCCGTGTCCGAGAGCACCACCTCGCCGGTCTGGAGCACGTAGCCGCGATGGGCGATCGACAGGGCCATGTTGGCGTTCTGCTCCACGACGAAGATCGTCGTCCCCAGCTGGTTGATCTCCCTGATGATCTGGAAGACTTGATCCACGAGCACCGGCGCCAGGCCCATGGACGGCTCGTCCATCAGCAGGACCTTGGGCTGAGCCATGAGCGCGCGGCCCATCGCCACCATCTGCTGCTCGCCCCCCGAGAGCGTCCCCGCCTTCTGCGACAGGCGCTCCCGCAGGCGCGGGAACGTGTCGAGGATCCGCTCGAGGTCCCGCGCGACCGCCTTCTTGTCGGTCCGCTGGTACGCACCCATGTCGAGGTTCTCGCGGACGGTCATGGTGGTGAACAGACGCCGGTTCTCAGGGACCATCGTGATCCCGCGCCGCACCACCTCCGAGGTCGGCAACCCGCTGATCCGCTCCCCCGCCAGACGCACCTCGCCCTGGCTGGGGGTCACCATCCCGAGGATCGTCTTCAGCGTGGTGGTCTTCCCGCTGGCGTTGCCCCCGAGCAGGCAGACGATCTCGCCGGGGCGGATCTCCACGTGGATGTCTCGCAGGATGCTGAGTAGCCCGTAGTGCGTGCTCACGCCGTCGAGCTCGAGGATGGGAGCGCCGTCGGACCCGGGATCGCTCATCCGCCGTCCGCCGCCTTGCGCCCCAGGTACGCCTCCACGACCTGCGGGTCGTTCGCGACGGTCTCGTACGTACCCTCCGCGATCTTCTTGCCGTAGTCCAGGGCGATCACTCGGTCCGAGACGCCCTTCACCACACGCATGTCGTGCTCGATCAACACGATCGTGTACCCCAGGTCGCGCAGGCTCGCGATCTGCTCCGTGAGCTCGAGGGTCTCGCGCGGGTTCATGCCGGCCGTGGGCTCGTCCAGCAGCAGCAGCTGGGGCTCAGTCGCGAGGGCCCGGGCGATCTCGAGCCGCCGTCGGTTCGCGTACGAAAGCACCCACGCCGGCTGATCGTGCCGGTAGCCCTGCAGACGCGAGCCGAAGAACTCCAGGATCTCCTTGGCCCGCGACCGCACCCGCTCTTCCTCGGCCCGGGTGCCCGGCAGCCGCAGGACCGCCCCCAGCACGCCGGACCGAGTCCTGGCGTGCTGTCCGACCATGACGTTCTCCAGCACGGTCATGTTGGCGAACAGGTGGACGGTCTGGAAGGTGCGGGCCACGCCCAACCGAGTGATCTGGTTCGGGGTCAGGCCGACCAGGCTCTCGCCGTCGAACCGCACGTCGCCCTCGTCGGGGCGATAGAGGCCGGTGATCGTGTTGAAGAAGGTGGTCTTGCCCGCCCCGTTCGGGCCGATCACGCTCACGATCTCTCCCCGCTGCACCTCGAGGTCGAGCCCGGCGAGCGCGTACAGGCCCCCGAAGTGCTTGGAGACCCCTCCCACCTCCAGCAGGGCCGTCATGCAGGCTCCCGGGCCGCCGCGCCCTCCTCTGTGGCCGGTGCCGAGCCCACGTCCCGCAGCCACTGATCCTGGGCGCGCTCCTCCTCCTTCAGCTCGGTGGCTCGGCGGATGTTCGGCACGAGGCCCTCGGGTCGCAGGACCATGATCCCGACCAGGACGGCACCGTAGATCAGCAGCTTGAACTCCTCGAACTCGGAGAGGAGCCCGGGGATCCCGATCAGGACCATGGCCCCCACGATCACCCCGGGGATGCTGCCCATGCCGCCCAGGATCACCACCGCCAGGACCGTGATGGAGACCAGGATCTCGAAGCTGGTGGGATTAAGGGAGCCGATCTGGACCGCGAACAGCGCCCCCGACAGGCATCCGATGCCCCCGCCCAGCGCGAACGCCAGGAGCTTGAACTTCGTGGTGCTGATCCCCATGGCCTCGGCCACCTGCTCGTCCTCGCGCAGGGCCTGCCAGGCCCGGCCGATCCTCGAGTCGGCCAGCCGCACCGAGACGAAGATGGCCAGGATGGAGAAGGCGATCGCCAGGTAGGCGAAGTTCTGGGGATCGCGGAACGAGATGCCGAAGATCGATGCATCCGTGATCCGTCGCATGCCCTGGGCTCCGCCAACCACGGGCTTCAGCCAGTCGGACGCGGCCAACCGGCTGGCGATCTCGCCGAAGCCGAGCGTCACGATGGCCAGGTAATCGCCGCGCAGCCTCAGCACCGGCGCGCCGATCAGCACCCCCACGAACGCCGCGAAGGCGATCACCAGCGGCACGGCAGCGTAGAAGGAGAGGTGCAGGCTGATCGCCGGGGCCGCCTGACCCACCGAGGTGATCAGCAGGCCTCCGGTGAACAAAGCGGTCGCGTAGGCGCCGACGGCGAAGAACGCCACGTACCCCAGGTCCAGCAGTCCCGCGTAGCCCACGACGATGTTCAGTCCCAGGCCCATGAGCACGTAGATCGCCACGCTCCCCAGGATCTGGCTGAGGACGGAGCCCAGCAGCTGCGGCAGCACCGCGAGCACGAACAGGACCACGGCGATCCATAGCCCAACCATGGTTCGGCGGCCCTGGGGCGACCAGGTCAGCATGCGATCGCGGACCTCACTCCGGCGATCGATCCACAGGAGTACCGCGCCCCCGCTCACCACGAACAGGATGGCCGCCCCCAGGTAGGTCAGGCCGAGCGTGAACGGGTCGTACAACCACGCGGTGTCCAGCCCCAGCTGGAAGAGGACGGTGGGGACGATCCGCTGCAGGACCGCGGCCAGGAGCACGACGGTGGTGGCCACGGCGAGCGGTCGGGCCCGACGGGCCGGGAGGTACCGGTAGGCGGAGCCCACCGCCCCTCCGGCTGCACCCACGAGCACCAGCATCACGGATCCCGAGCCGAGGTCCCGTCCGAACGTCAAGGTGGAGATGAGCCCTTGGGTGACCTCGATGAAGACTCCCCGGATCGTGTCGATCCCGATGCCCTTGGCCACGAGGATCGCCAGGACGACGACCACGCCGGCCACGGCCCCCGCCACGGCGCCTCCCGCGATCCCCGGCCCCGGCATGGGACGGTCGATCTGGCCCTTGCTGACCCTGGTGCGGACCAGGAGATAGCCGCCCAGGAACGGCGGGGCCACGATCAGGAGCCTGCTGAGGGTGAGCACCTCGCCGACCAGGTTCCGGGCGCCGAACTTCTCGATCATCCCCACCAGCCCGAGGTAGACCAGGACCAGCCCCGCCAGCAGGCCGGTCCGGGCCGCCCGCCCCAGCAGCGCTCCGGTCACCTCAGACCTTCTCCTGCTCGCCCGAGCCCAGGATGCCGCCCGGCCGGAAGATCAGCACCAGCACCAGGATCGTGAAGGCGATCACGTCCTTCAGCTGGAACGGCGACGGCACGTGGGCGCCGGACAGGAACAACGGTGGGCCGACGGACTCCAGCAGCCCCAGGATGAAGCCACCCAGCGCCGCGCCCCCGATGCTTCCGATCCCCCCCAGGACGGCCGCGGTGAAGGCCTTGATCCCGGGCACGAAGCCCATGAAGAAGTTCACCTGGGAGAAGGTGATGGCGAAGAGCACCCCGGCGATCCCTGCGAGGACGCCGCCCACGGCGAAGGTCACCATGATCACCCGGTCCACGTTCACGCCCATCAGCGCCGCGATCTCCCGGTCCTCCGAGACGGCCCGCATCGATCTGCCGGTCTTGGTCCGGGCCACGAAGAACTGCAGGGCGATCATGGCCACGAGGGAGGTGAGGATCACCACCACCTGCACCCGCCCGATGGGGACACCGAGGATCGTCCAGCTCTTGTTCGTGAACACATCGAACTCCGGGTAGCCCTGCGTCTGGTTGCCGAAGAACCCCCGGGCCGTGTTCTGCAGGAAGAGGGAGGCCCCTATGGCCGTGATGAGCGGGACCAGCCGAGGCGCGTTGCGGAGCGGCCGGTAGGCGATCCGTTCGAGAAGGATCGCCACCAAGGTGGAGAAGATCATGGCCACCACCAGCAGCAGGACCAGGGTCGGGATGGGATGGCGGTTCAGGATGCCGTTGGCGTCCAGGGCCCGGGCCACGAAGAACGAGCCGTAGGCCCCGAACATGAACACCTCGCCGTGGGCGAAATTGATCATCAGCAGGATGCCGTACACGAGGCTGTACCCCAGGGCGATCAGGGCGTAGATCGCCCCCTGGGCCACGCCCAGCACGATGAACTCCCGCCAAGCGTCCAGGCTGTAGCGTTGGCCGCTCGGCAGGGCAAGCGTCTTCCAGGCACCCAGCCCCACACCGAGCGCGATCGCCATGATCAGTATCCATTGGATCGACTGCCGGATGGGGAACCGGGCGATCCTGGCCTGCGTCGTTGCTGCGCCCCCCGTGGCGATGCCCGGACCGCCGGTCAGCTTCGCCATTGATCCCCCGTCATGCGGTCGCGGTTCATCCAACCTCCCGACCGGCCGGCGGGTGGGCTCAGGGCCCACCCGCGGCCGATCGCGGGCGCTTCGGGAACGTCGATCTCAGCTGACGTCCTGGAGCGTCTTCGTCTCGGTGAAGACCGGCTTGGCGTCGGGGTTCCCGCCTTCCACCGGCCAGTCGGGCGCCTTGAACACGGCGATCGTCACGTCGGTAGCGCAGTCTCCGAGCGGCACGCAGGTGATCGTGCCGGTCATGCCCTGATAGCCACTGGTGGCGAACACCGCGTCCTTCAGCGCGGTCCTGGGGATCTGGAGCGATCCGTCCGAGCCCTGCACGGCGACCTTCTTGATGGCCTCGAACAGGATGTTCGCGGCATCGAAGGCGTGCGCGTGGAACACGCTGGTGGGCGCGCCGCCGAACTGGTCCTTGTACGCGGGGATGAACTGGTTCTTGTAGAAGTCCCCGTTCGCGAACACGGACAGGTCCGGCGAGGACGCGTAGTCACCGTCGGCCGCGGAGCCCGCGATCTTCAGGTAATCGGTGGCCAAGCAGCCGTCCGACCCGATCAACGCCGTGTTCTCCAGCCCCGAGACCCCGGCCGACTGCTTGCTGATCAGCGCGCAGACCGGGTTGAAGTCGGGGAAGTAGAGCACGTCCGGCTTGTCCTGCCCGATGCTCGTGAGCAGCGGCTTCAGGTCGGTATCGGTGCTCTGGACTGCCTGGTCCCCGTTCGGGACGATCGTGCCGCCCTGCTGCTGGAAGTTGTCCCGGAACACGGCCGCCAGGGCGTCCGCGTACGGGCTCTCGTCGTGGATCGTGGCGGCGGTCTTCGCTCCCAGCTTCTGGATCGCAAAGTCGGCCACGATCGCGCCCTGGATCTTGTCGTTGTGCGCGGTGCGCAGGTAGAAGGGCTGGTGCGTGCCCTCGGCCGTCAGGTTCGGGTTCGTGTTCGACGGCGAGATCATCACGATGCCCTTGTCGGACGTGATCTTGTCGGCCACGCCCAGCGCGGCGCTGGAGCAGCTGGTGCCGATGACCCCGACGATCTGCGGGTCGGCAGCGAGCTTCGTCGCCCCGGCCTGGCCGCCTTCGGCCGAGCAGCCATCGTCCTCGTTCACCAGCGTGATGTCGTGCCCGTCGATCTGGCCGCCCGTGCCGTCGAAGGAGCCGTCCAGGTAGTCGATGGCCAGCGCCACCCCGTGCTGGCTGTCCAGGCCCAGCGAGGCCGTATCACCGGAGATCGCCAGGAGCGTCCCGAGCTTGATCGGCTCCCCCGACTTGTAGGTCACGCAGCCGAACTGATCGGCGTTGCAGTCGGCGGCGTTCCCACCACCCCCCCCGCTCGCGTTGTTGTTGCTGCTGTTGCTGCACGCAGCGGCCACCATGGTCAGCACCGCCGATGCTGCGAGGAGCCTCCACCCCCACTTCCTCAAGACACACGCCCCCTCTCGTCGCGTACCGATCCCCCACCGGGACGGCTGTAGGGCGTGGTCGTATCACAGATCGACGGTCCGAGGGAAGGACCCAGCGGTCTGCTCACCGGCCCCGGTACTCCGTCGAGCTCTCTTCGGATCGCCGCTAATCGAAGAGCGTGTCGAACGCGTTCAGCGTGTATCGCAAGCGTTCCGCCAGCGTCGTGGCGAGCCAACGGTGCAGCTCCACAGCGAGTTCCGGGTCGGCAGCCTCCATGCGATCGATCGACGCCTGGCTGAGCCGGAGCACCACGCTCGGCGTCTCGGCGACCACGTCCGCGGTGCGCGGAACACCCGTGTACAGGGCGACCTCTCCGACCACGACTCCTGCACGCATCGAACGCAGCCGGAGGCGCTCGCCTTCGGGTGTGGTCATCTCGACCTTCAGCCGACCGGACTCGAGGACGAATACGTCGTCGGGGGGCTGTTCCTGGTGAATCAGGACGGCTCCTTCTGGCAGCGAGACCCGTTCCACGTATGCGCCGAGGCGGTCGCGCAGCTCCCCCATCGACTGCCCACCTCCCCGCTCGCGCCCGATCCACTCATCGCTCACGAGCAGGCCGTCCTCACACGCCTCCAACCCCTGATCCAGGTCCGGTACGAAACTGACCACCCCGGCGGACGCGGCAACGCCGCCTCGCCGGAGCTGTCCGAGGACCCGCTGGCTCGCTCCAGAGAAGATGAGCTGCACACGATCCCCCTCCGCGAACTGGACGAGCTTACGGAAGGACAACACGGCCGAGGAGTCCATGCCCGTCACCCGACGAAGATCGACCAGCAGGAACGGTATCGGTCGACCTTCGGCTCGCTTGCGGATCCGCTCGAGGAGACCGCTGGCGGTACCGAAGAACACGAATCCGCTGACCCGCAGGATCTGGACGCGGTCCGCGAGCGTCTCGAGGGCCAGACGCTCGCTGGCCGGCCGGTCGACGTTGCTACGGTGCGTGGATCCGAACGGAACCTCCCGTACCAACTCGATGCGGCTGTAGTTGATGGCGAATAGGGCGAGCGCGAGCACCAGACCCACCTCCACGCCGCTCAACAGACCCCGAACAACCACCGTGACGAGGATCAGGAGGACCGATCGCGTACTCGAGCCCGGGGAGTGAACGACGAACGTCGATCACCCACTCCGTGATGAAGGAGACGCCGACGAAGACGAGGACACCGCCCACCACCATCCGCGGGATCAGCTCGACGAGGCCGGGGCCGAAAGCGAGTGCCGTCAGTGGCACCAGCGCGGCTACCAACCCTGCTCGTCTGGCACCAACGTCCAGCCGGTGGGGCGAGCGACGTGAGGCTGAGGGCATGGTAGCCGGGGATCCCGCCGAAGGCTCCGGACACCAGGTTCACCAGTCCCACATCACGTACTTCGCGGTTCGTATCCAGATCCGTGTGGAGCATCAGCTCGGTCCCACTGACGTTGAACAGGGCCGCGATCACGGCCACGAAGACGGCCGTCGCGATCCCCGCCGCCTGTTCGAGGACCGCTGACCAATCGGCACCGGTAAGGGCTCGTAGCGTCCATGGCTGCAAGAGCGAGGCCGATGGGAACGGCCCCAACATCCACCCCCCTTGCAGCGCTTCGTTCCTCGTCGATCCGGTCACGAGCATGCCGACCGCGAACGCCGTGAACCCGAGGCCGATGGCTCCACCGGCAGGATCACTGGCCGCTTCACCAACCGGGTCACGAGCACCAGGGTCAGGCCGAAAACGACCGCCGGGACCCACCGTATGAGCTCGTACGGCTTCATCATCTGCCCCAGCGATCCCACGCTCGGGACGACGCTTCCGGCGACGCCCACGCCGCCTTTCGCGAGTAGCCACCCGGTCCCTGCGAGGAACCCCCCCACGACCGGGTAGGGCACGTACCGCACCAGGTTGCCCAGCCTGAACGTGCCCAGCAGGAAGAAGGTGAGGCCCGTCAACAGGGTCACCACGAGCGTTGCCGCCACCACGCTCAGGAAGGCCCGATCGGGGCTGCCGAACGCTCCAACCGCCGTGCTGGTGGCAACGATCGCGAGGACGGCCGCCGCGGCGTCCTGCACACTCCCGACGACGCCGCGGGCACCAGCCCTCCACGCGAGGATGGCAAGCGTCAACGCCGCCGCAAGTAGGTACAGCCCGATGCCGTTGGCGAGGAACGCGACCAGGTATCCACCGAAGACGAGGGCGGCGAAGGAGACCGCGAGTACCACCTCGACGGCACCGATCACGGCCCCAGCCGTGATCACGGCGAGCGCGCCCTCGGATGATGGGTGCTCGGACACGTCGCCCTCCCTGCAACGTGGCTGGCGGAGAACTCTATCCGTACCTCCGGGAACACGCCACAGGGCGCCGTCAACGGCGGCAGGATCGCGCTTAACCGGGGATCGCCGAGCGGAACCCCCGAGCCAGCTCCAGGGCGCCGTCCCGGTCCCCCTCGACCAGACGGCGGACCAGCGCGCTGCCCACGATGACGCCATCTGCGAAGGCGCAGGCCTCCGCGGCCTGTGCGGGGGTGCCGATCCCTACGCCGACCAGCAGGGGACGGTCGGTGAGCGGCCGGAGGGATGCCACGAGCTCCCTCGCCGTGCCCGCCAACCGCTCCCGCTCTCCGGTCACCCCGTACGTGGCCACGCAGTACACGAAGCCCCGAGAGCACTCGGCGATCCGGCGGAGCCGGTCGGACGAGCTCCCGGGCGCGGCCAGGAAGACCGGTGCGACGTGCGCAGCCGCGCACAGCCCGACCCAGGCATCGGCCTCGTCCACCGGAAGGTCGGGGACGATCATGGCCGAGACGCCGGCTGCGGACGCGTCGGCCAGGAACCGATCGGGGCCGTGGCGCAGGATCGGGTTCGCGTACGTCATGAGCGCGACCGGGATCGAGAGCCCGGCCTCGCCCACCGTTGTCAGGACATCGGTAGGACGGGTCCCCGCCTCCAGGGCACGCCGCGAGGCCTCCTGGATCACCCCGCCGTCCATCACCGGGTCCGAGAAGGGAAGACCGACCTCGAGGGCGTCCGCACCGATCTCCTGAAGGGCGCGGAGCAGATCCGCGTCCACCCCCTCCAGTCCCCCGGTCACGTAGGGGACGAAGGACCGGCCGCCGCCGGCCAGGCGGTCCCGCAGGGCCGCCTCCAGGTCAGCCAACCAGCACCTCCCCAAGCGCGGCACGAACCGAGTCCAGGTCCTTGTCCCCGCGGCCGGACAGGTTGAGCAGGACCGAGGATCCCTCGGGCAGGGGGCGGTCCAGGAGCCAGCCCACCGCGTGCGACGGCTCCAGCGCCGGGAGGATCCCTTCCAGCTCGGCCAGGGCCTGGAACCCTTCCAGGGCCTGGGCGTCGGTGGCCGAGACGTACTCGGCCAGCCCGGCCTCCTTCAGGTAGGCGTGCTCGGGGCCTACCCCCGGGTAGTCCAGGCCGGCGGAGATGGAGTGCGTGGGGACGACCTGGCCGTCCGCATCCTGCAGCAGGTAGGACATGGATCCGTGGAGCACGCCCGGCTCCCCCAGCGTGAGCGATCGGCAGTGGTCCCCGGGGCCCTCCCCTCGGCCGCCCGCCTCCACCCCGATCAGGCGAACGCCGGCGGCCCCCACGTAGGGGGCGAAGATCCCCATGGCGTTGCTGCCGCCCCCCACGCAGGCCAGGACCACCTGGGGATCGCCACCTTCGGCTTGTCGGAACTGGACCCGGGCCTCGTCCCCGATCACCCGCTGCAGGTCTCGGACCAACGCCGGGAACGGATGGGGGCCGGCCACGGACCCGATCACGTAGTGCGTATCCGAGACCGTTGCGGCCCAGTCCCGCATGGCCTCGTTCATAGCGTCCTTCAGGGTCCGGCTGCCCGAGCTCACCGGGACCACCTCCGCTCCCAGCAGCTGCATCCGAGAGACGTTCGGCGCCTGGCGGACGGTGTCCTCCTCGCCCATGTAGACCACGCACGGCAGACCGAAGAGCGCGCAGGCCGTCGCCGTGGCCACCCCGTGCTGTCCCGCCCCGGTCTCCGCGATGATCCTGCGCTTACCGAGGCGCGTTGCGAGCAGCACCTGGCCCACGGTGTTGTTGATCTTGTGTGCCCCCGTGTGGTTGAGGTCCTCCCGCTTCAGGTAGACCCGGTACCCGAGCCGATCCGACAGCCGCGCGGCGAAGGTGAGCGGCGAGGGACGTCCGACGTAGTCGCGCAGGAGGGCCCCGAGCGGCCCCCGGAACGAGGGATCGTCCTTGAGCTCGGCCCACGCGGCCGCGAGCTCATCCAGCGCCGGGATCAGGATCTCGGGCACGTAACGACCGCCGAACCGCCCGAACCGTCCCCGGGCGTCGGGCAGGACCACCGGAGCCCCACTCACGCCGGAGCTCCTCGGAGCGCTCGGAGGGCCCGCTCGGGATCGCCGGAGCGCATGAGCGCCTCTCCCACCAGCACGGCCCCGGCGCCGGCGTCCGCGGCGCGCCGGACCCGATCGGGGGAACCGATCCCGCTCTCCAGGACCGCGATCCGATCCTCCGGCACCTGGCGGAGCAGACCGATGGCCCGATCCAGGTCGACGTCCAGGGTCTCCAGGTCCCGGGCGTTCACCCCAACGACCTCGGCCCCCGAGGTCACGACGGCCTCCAGATCCTGCTCCGTGTGCGCCTCGGCCAGCACGTCCAGACCTAGATCGGCCGCCGCCGCCAGCATGGCGACCAGCTCTGACCGCTCCAGGGCGGCAGCGATCAGCAGCACCGCGTCGGCGCCCTCCGCCCGGGACTGGATCAGCTGATCTGGGTGGATCAGGAAGTCCTTGCGTAGCACCGGGATCGAGGTGGCCATCCGGACCGCGCGGAGGTCGACGAGAGAGCCGCCGAAGTGCCGAGGCTCGGTCAGCACGGACACGGCCGCGGCCCCACCTCGCTCGTAGCCGGCAGCCTGTACCCCCGGATCGGCATCGCCGATGAGCCCGGCGGACGGGGACGAGCGCTTCAGCTCCGCGATCACCGCCGGTGCCTCCGAGGCTCGCAGCGACCGGGCGAACCCTCGGGCCGGCGGCAGGAGGGCGATCCGCCCCATGAGCGGCCCCACGTCGATCGGTCGCCGGTCCAGGTCCCGGCGCACGTCCCCCAGCAGGTCGGAGAGGAAGCCCATGGGCCCGGAAGTGTAGCGGGGGTCGCAGCTATGATCGCGCCGCTGGGTCCGACGCGACCTCGGACTCACCCGCCTCCGGTGAAGACGGCTTCCCGAGCACGTCGCAGGTCGAGGCCCTCGTACAGCGCCCGGCCGATCACCGCGCCCTCCAGGCCCGCGTCCGCGACCGCGCGCAGGTCCTCCGGTCCTCGAACGCCCCCCGCCGCGATCACCGGTCGCCCGGTTTCCTCGGCCACCAGACGCAGGCCGGACAGATCTGGCCCCGTCAGCTCACCCACCCGAGCCACCGCCGTGCACAGCAGCCGGCGCACCGGCAGGCGGGCCAGCCGCTCCAGCGTGGCAGGCAGCGGGAGCCGAACCGCCTCGCCGCCTCGAGGTCGGATCGATCCGTCCCGGATCTCGATCCCCACTACCGCCTCGGGTCCCACGGCGACCAAGAGCCGCTCGAGCCCGTGGAGGTCCGAGAGGGCCCCCGAGCCGATCACCACCCGAGCCGCCCCCGCCTCGAGCGCCCCCTCGGCGTCGTCGAGTGAGACGATCCCGCCGCTCGCTTGAACCCGAGCCCCCAGACCTGCCACCCGGCGGAGCAGCGCGAGGTCACGAGGGACACCGGTCAAGGCGCGATCCACGTCCACCAGGTGGATCCAGACGGCCCCCGCCTCGAGGAACGCCGCGGCCGCGGCCAGCGGGTCCCCGTGGAACGCGTCCACGGGTTCGGGTCCGGCCGGGCCCATCCGGGTCAGCCGACCGTCCGAGACGTCCACGGCGGGGATCACCTCGAACCCCACACGCCTCACCCTAATGGGGCGGAGGGCAGATCGTAGGAGACTGCCTCCCGAGTCGCCGACAGGAGAGCACCGAAGAGCCCCGGGCTGGAGCCCTACGTCTAGAGCGTGCCCCTGTCGGTCGCTGGGGAGGCGGAGGGCTGGTGGGGTGTCGTGCCGAGAGCACTGATCCATTCGCTGCATGTCTCCTCGGGCTCCCCGGCGATCCTTCCCCGGAAAGGAGAGCAGGAGGTGATCTTCCTCGGGATCGACTGGGCCGAGGCCCACCACGACGTCTGCCTGCTGAACGAGGGCGGGCGGGTCCTGGCGAGCGGACGGGTGCCCGATGGTGTGGACGGCGTCGCGCGGCTGCAGGAGCTCGTGGCCCAGCATGCCAGTGATGCAGACGAGGTCATTGTGGGCATCGAGCTCGATCGCGGCCTGCTGGTGGGTGCGCTGCTCGCCTCGGGCTACCAGCTCTACGCCATGAACCCGCTGTGGGTCGACCGCTACCGCGACCGGCACCGGACCTCCGGCGCCAAGTCGGACCCCGGCGATGCGAAGGTGCTCGCCGACATCGTGCGGACCGACCGGCACAACCACCGCCCGGTCGCGGGGGACACCGAGGGGGCTGAGGCGATCAAGGTGCTCGCCAGGGCCCACAAGGACCTGAATCTGGTCGCGCCAGCGCCAGACCAACCGGCTGCGCAACCTGCTGCGGGAGTTCTATCCCCAGGCGCTTGCCTGCTTCGGCTCCGAGCTCGCCTCCGCCGACGCGCTGGCCGTGCTGGAGCGGGCGCCGTCGCCCGAGCGGGGGCGGCGACTCACGGTGTCTCAGATCCTGGCGAGGCTTCGCCGAGGCGGCCGGAGGCGGAACCTCAAGCTGCGTGGGGAGGAGATCTCCGCGGCCCTGCGCAGCCCCCAGCTCGAGGCGCCCCCGGTCCTGACCGGCGCCTACGCCGCCCGCGTCCACGCGCTCGTGGCGGTGCTGCAAGAGATGGCGGCGCAGATCGAGAGCCTGGAGCAGGAGCTCCGCCGATCGTTTAGGAGCCACCCGGACGCCGAGATCTACCTCAGTCTCCCCGGACTCGGCGATGTGCCCGGGCCCTCGGCGAGTTCGGCGATGATCCGACCCGCTACGCGATCCTAGGTCACGCAAGGCCCACGCGGGAACGGCCCCGATCACCAAGGCATCGGGGACCAAGCGCGTTGTGCTCGCCCGGTTCGCCCGCAACACCCACCTCGCCGATGCCTGCCACCTGTGGGCGTTCTCGGCTGTCGCGCTCGCCGGGCGCCCGGCGCTATTACGGCGCCCTCCGGGCTCGTGGCAAGACGCACCACCAGGCCTCAGGCAGCTCGGCAACCGCCTCGTCGGGATCCTCCACACCTGCCTGGAACGCCGAGAGCTCTACCGCGAGGAAGTCGCCTGGCCCGCTCTCGAGGAGGTTGCCGCTTGACAGACACGGGGCGTGGGATGTCTAGGCGGTCGCGGGCCGGGTGGACTCGGACACCACCCAGCGGACGGCGGTCCGGATCGCCTCCACCGCCGAGGGATCGAACGCGTGGCCCATCTCCGGCACCAGGATCAGCCGGGCTCGCGGCGCCGCCGAGGCCAGCCGCACCGCCTCCCGAGGGGCGACGAACCGGTCCCGGCCGCCGTGGACCACGGCCAGCGGCACGACCAACCGGACGGCCAGGACCCCGGGCGGCTCCGGGTCGAGCCACTCTCGCGCCAGCCGCACGTGCATCTGGTGCCGCGCGAACCAGCGTCCCGCCCGGGTCCGGGTCATCCCGGTGGCGGCGAGGGCCCGCGCGTTCCTGGGGAGGCGCCACACGGCGGGACAGCTCACCGAGACCAGGCCGTCCAGGAGGGGGTCGGAGACGCCGTAGCGCAGTGCGGCGATCGCCCCCATCGAGGCGCCCACCGGCACCACATGGTCGGAGCGCTCCCGGGCCCACGCCACCGCGGCCCCGACGTCCAGCCGCTCCCGATCGCCGAGCGTGCAGAGACCGCCGGAGTCCTGGTGCCCTCGCGCGTCGTAGGAGAGGACGTCGTAGCCGTCGGCCGCCAGCGCCTTGGCCACGGCCACCAGCCGGGGGTCGTCCTTGGACGAGCTCAGCCCGTGAGCCAGGATCACGCTGGTCCCGAGGGATCGGGGCGGCTCCCATCGGCGGGCGCGCAGGACGACCCCATCCTGGGTGACCAGGGTGGAAGGCTCGGACACCGCTGGGGTTGCCGGCCGCAGCTCGTTCACGCCCGGGATCCGACCGGCCGTTTCGGGGCCAGCAATCCGTGCCGGCGCAGCGTCCCCCGGAACCAGAACGAGGACAGGGCCACGGCCCCCACCGTGAACACCGCCGTGGACGCCGTCTTGGCCATCACGAAGACACCGACCGGCTCGGTCAGGAGGAACCACAGCGTGACGGCCGCGTTGCTCAGCAGGACGAAGGCCCAGAGCAGCGTGATGCGCAGGAACACCTTGCGGGCTACCGGGTGCGAGGCCAGGGCGTGGGGCAGCGGCACGAAGTCACCGGCCAGCCGCTCGGCGAGCGGGCGTCCCACCGGCACCGACAGGAGGAAGGCCAGCCCGATGGCCACTGTCCCCAGGGTGGGCTGGAGGAAGTACACGAACACGCTGCCGGTGAGGAAGGAGATCAGCGTCCGAACGGTGATCGCGGCGGTCCCCAGGAGCAGCAGCCCCGGGACCCGCTTGCCGAGGATCAGACGGACGGCCAACGCCGCATAGGACCAGGCCAGCGCGCCGATCAACGCTCCCCACACGCCGACGAGCCACAGCGCCAGGTAGAAGATCGCGAGCGGCATCAGGGTGCCCTCGACCACGTGCGGGATCGCGTGGCGTGCGAGCGCGGACAAACGCGGGATCTGGAATGAACCTTGCACTTGATCGATCGGTGGGCCGGTCGGGCCCAAGAGCGATGGTATCGGATCCGGCGAGGCTTCGCCCGACCCCCGGGCCGGTCGGCCGCCTACAATCGTCGCGTGCAGACCTCGGGGCGGCTCGGGCCGGCGGACCTGCGGGCCGCCTTCGTCACGTACCGCGAGATCCTCCATGCGCACCGCCAGGTGATCAACCGGTTGAACGTGTTCCCCGTGCCCGACGGGGACACGGGGACGAACCTCTCCTTGACCGTCGACGCCGTGGTGGCCGAACTTGAGTCCGACGCGGGCATGGAGGCGACCGCTCGGGCCATCGGCCACGGCGCCGTGATGGGCGCCCGGGGGATCTCGGGAGTGATCGCCGCCCAGCTGTTCCGGAGCGCCGTGGATCACCTGGCGGTCGCCCCGGAGGTCGATGGAGCCTCGCTGGCCGCGGCGCTCGATGCGGCGGCCCGGGCTGCCTACGGGGCGGTCTCCAGGCCGGTGGAGGGCACGATCCTGACCGTGGCTCGGGAGGCGGCCGCGGCGGCCGGGTCGGCGGCGGGAGAGGGGGATCTGCTGACGGTGATCCAGGCGGCCCGCCGGGCGGCTTGGGAGGCCGTGGAGCGGACGCCCGACCTGCTGCCGGTGCTCCGCGACGCGGGGGTGGTGGACGGAGGGGGGACCGGCTTCGCCCTGTTCTTCGACGCGCTGCTCCACGTGGTGGCGGGCACGCCGCTGCCCGACCCTTCCGACCGAGCGGCCGACCCGGTGCTGACCGCCTGGTCCCGGTGGAGCTCGGCACCCGATGGGGCTGGAGACGGGGCGGTCTCCGCTCACCCTTCGGACGCGCGCCCCCCCGGCGGGGACCATGGCGATCGGCGCTTCGAGGTCGCCTTGCTGCTGGAGGCGCCGGACGAAGCCGTACCGGCCTTCCGCGACGTGTGGAACCGGCTGGGCGGGGCGGTGGTCGTGGTGGGCGGCGGCGGCCGGTGGAGCGCGCACGTGCACACCGACCACCCCGGCAGCGCCGTGGACGCGGCCAAGAGCTTCGGGCGTCCCAGCGACGTCCGCGTGACCGATCTCGCCCTCCAGATCGTCGAGGAGCGCGGCGACCTGGCGGCGCCGCAGGAGCGGACCCGGTGTGGGGCGGTGGCGGTGGGGGCCGGCGATGGGATCCATCGCCTGTTCCGCTCGCTGGGGGCCCGGGTGGTGACCGGCATCGGCTCGCCGAACCCGTCGGTGCGCGAGCTGGTCGAGGCCGTGGAGTCCGTTGCCTCCGACGAGGTGGTGGTGCTGCCGAACGACGATGACGTGGCGCCCGCGGCCGAGCAGGTCGCTCGGCTCTCGGGGAAGCGGGTGGTGGTGGTGCCCACCCGGGGGATCGCTCACGGCCTGGCCGCCCTGCGCGCCTTCGATCCGGATGCCCCTGCCGAGGAGAACGCCGAGGCCATGTCGGAGGCCGCGCGCTCGGTGAGCTTCGGGCGTCTGGTCCGGGCGGTTCGGGACGCGGGAAGCGAGGTCGGCGACATCCACGAGGGCGACTGGCTGGGCATCACGGCCGAGGGGATCCGGGTGGTCGAGCCCGAGGTCCGGCAGGCGGGACGGGCCCTGCTCGAGCGGTTGCTCTCGGACCGCTCCGAGATCGTGACGATCATCGAGGGGGAGGGGGCCACCGAGGAGGTGACCCGCGATCTCACGGACTGGCTGCAGGCGATCCGTCCCGAGATCGGGGTGCAGGTGCTCCACGGGGGACAGCCGATCCACGCGTACCTGTTCGGCCTGGAGTGATCCACGCCGGGACCGCGGAGGCCGGCTCCGCTACGGACCCAGGTTGTAGCCGAGCCGCCTGGGGAGGTGGGCCAGGGCCCGGGTGATCGGGCCCGGGCGCCGTCCGTCGTCCTCCAGGTCGTCCTTGCGCAGCACCGCCGCGGTCACCAGCCGCTCGCCCGGCACGAACACCGGGTCCGGCGGGAACGCCTTCGGCCGGTCGTCGACGATCGGCAGCGACGCGAGGGCGTCTGGCCGCTCGGCGGCGATCGAGGCGAGGATCCGGCCCGCCAGCCGGGACGGTCCCACGCCGTTGCCCGTGAAGCCCAGCGCGAAGTGCGAGCGCCCATCGGGCAGGGTGCCGAGGAACGGCACGTGGCGGCCGGAGACGTCGATGGGACCGCCCCAGGCGGCCTCGAGGGGCACGGTCCGGAAGGGCGGGAACCACCGGTGGAGGTCCTCAACCAGGCGGCGGATCGAGCGCTCCTCGTAGAGGAAGCGGGGCCCGATCCGACGGCGCGAGGCCACCTGCATGCCGGCGCCCCCGAAGGCGATCCGCCCGTCGGGCGTGGTCCGCAGGTAGTGCAGCGCGGTGCGGAAGTCGTAGAGGCCCTCGCCGCCGGTCCAGCCGAGCTCGGCCAGGCGCTCCGGTGCCGGCTCGGTGATCACGATGAACGTCCCCCGGACCATGACCGCCCGTCGGAAGGCCCGCCAGTGCATGCCCCAGGCGTTGACGGCCAGGACGGCGTGCCCGGCGGTCACCGTGCCGCCCGGGGTTTCAGCCACGATGCGCGGTCCGGCGTGGAACCGGCGGACCGGCGTGCCCTCGTGGATCCGGACCCCCCGGTCGAGCAGCACCCGGCGCAGGCCACGCGCCAGCCGGGCCGGCTGGACCTTCGCCGCGTCGGGGATCCACACCGCGCCCCGGAGCAGCGGCGAGGCGCAGTGGGCCCGCGCCTCGTCGGCGCTCAGCCGTTGGTACAGCTCGCCGATCCCCGTCTCGGCCGCCTCGCGGATCACCGAGTCCAGCACCGCGTCCTGAGCCGGG
Source organism: Actinomycetota bacterium (assembly GCA_035643355.1). Classification (GTDB taxonomy): domain Bacteria; phylum Actinomycetota; class UBA4738; order UBA4738; family HRBIN12; genus DASQQQ01. The sequence continues at coordinate 22,670 of DASQQQ010000227.1, forward strand.
GAGGCCGAGATGCCCAGGTCGCCGTCCTTCGCGTACCAGGCGTCCACCCGGTGCTCCTGGCACCAGGCGCCGATCCCGTCGATCTCCTGCCCGGCGGCCCGAGCCACGGCCATGCCGCCCTCCGGCCCGTAGCGCTCGATCAGCAGACCCAGGTCGTCCCACAGGCCGTTCACGAAGCCCCCGTTGCGGCCCGAGGGGCCGCCCCCGCAGATGTCCTGCTCGAGCAGGACCACATCGATCCCGGGGTCCACCTGCTTCAGGAACTCCGCGGCCCACATCCCCGTGTAGCCACCACCCACGACCACCACGTCGGCCGAGGTGTCGCCGGACAGCGGCGGGCACGGCTCGCCAGGGTCGTGGGCCAGCGCCTCCTCCATCCACCAGCTGCGGACGGCCGCCCGCGGGACCCCGCCGCTCATCGGGGCCCCAGGTTGTAGCCGAGCCGCCGAGGGATCCTGGCCACGAAGGTCGTGAGCGGACCGGCCCGGCGCCCCTCGGCCTCGGCGTCGTCCTTGCGCCGGATCGCCTCGTTCACCATCAGCATGCCGGGGGACAGCAGCGGCTCGGGCGGGAGGCGGAGTGGCTCGTTCGTGACCAGGGCCAGCCGGGAGAACCCGTCCTCGGCGTGCAGGGCGAGGCTCGCCAGGATCTGCCCCCCGAGGTGCGCGGGTGCCACGCCGTTGCCCGTGTATCCCAGGCCGTAGTGCACGGTGCCCGAAGGGAAGCTGCCGAAGAACGGCAGGTACAGCCCGGCCACGTCGATCGGTCCCCCCCAACCGGCCTCGATCGGCACGTCGCGGAAGCTCGGGAACATCCGGTGCAGGTCCCCAACCGCCCTGCGCAGGAACCCGACGTCGTACGCGAACCTGGGGCCGATCCGCCGGGACAGGCCGGGCTGCATCCCCGCGCACCCGAAGGCGATCCGCCCGTCGGGCGTGGTGCGCAGGTAGTGCAACGAGGGGCGGAAGTCCCGGATGCCCTGCCCTTCGGTCCAGTTGATCTCTTCGAGCCTGGCCGGTGCCGGCGCCGTCAGGACCATGTAGCTGCCCCGCACCCCCACGTACGGGTGCAGGCGCTTCCAGTGGATCCCCCAGGCGTTCACGGCCAGCACGCCCTCGCCCGCGCGAACGGTGCCGCCGGGGGTCTCCGCCACGACCGGTCGGCCGGCCCCGAAGCCTCGGACGGGCGTCTGCTCGAAGATCCGCACCCCGCGTTCCAGCACCACCCGGCGCAGACCCCGCGCCAGCCGAGCGGGCTGGACCGTGGAGAACTCCTTGGACAGGACCCCGCCCCCGAACATCGGTGAGATGCAGATGTCGGTGACCTCGGACGGCGTGAGCTCCTCGAACTCGTCCTCTACGCCGTGATGCCGCGCTTCCTCCAGCATCGCCGTCCATGCCCCCTCGTGGAAGGGGGATGACGCCACCGCCAGCTCGCCGTTCGGGCTCCACCACGCATCGATGTCGTGACGGCGCAGGAAGTCGCCGACCCCCCGCACGCTCCGGGAGGCCGCCAGGCAGAGCTCCATCGCGTCGGCATCCCCGAAGCGGCGGGCCATCTCGCCGATCGACGTCCACCAGCCGTTCACGAACCCACCGTTGCGACCGGAGGGCCCGCCTCCGCAGATGTCCTGCTCGAGCACCACCACCTCGATCCCGGGGTCGCGTTCCTTCAGGAAGTACGCGGTCCACAGTCCCGTGTAGCCGCCGCCCACGATCACCACGTCGGCGGCGAGGTCCTCCGCCAGGGGCGGGCACGGCTCGCCGGCGAACGCCGGTTGGGCCAGGGCCTCCTGCAGCCACCAGCTGCGGTCGGCCCGGGGAGGCGCATCCGTTCTCGTGGAGTTCATCCGAGGCTCCCTGGTATCGTGCGGGTCCATTCTGTCTCACCGTTCAGGAGGTCGACGTGGGGGCCGACAACAGGCCGCGGAGCCGGCAGGTGACCGAGGGACCGGAACGAGCCCCCGCCCGCGCGATGCTCCGGGCGGTCGGCTTCTCCGAGGAGGACTTCGGCAAGCCGCAGATCGGCGTGGCGTCGTCCTGGAACGAGGTGACCCCCTGCAACTACCACCTCGACAAGCTGGCCGCGCTGGCCAAGGAGGGCGTCCGACAGGGGGACGCGGTGCCCATCGAGTTCACCACGATCGCCGTCTCCGACGGCATCGCCATGGGCCACGAGGGCATGAAGGCCTCCCTGGTCAGCCGTGAGGTGATCGCCGACTCGGTGGAGCTGGTGATGCACGCCGAGCGCATGGACGGCCTGGTAGGCATCGCCGGTTGCGACAAGAGCGAGCCCGGCATGCTGATGGCCATGGCCCGGCTGAACCTGCCCGCCGTGTACCTGTACGGGGGGACGATCCTGCCGGGGACGTACCGGGGCCGCGACATCACGATCCAGGATGTGTTCGAGGCCGTGGGGGCCAACGCGAGGGGCGGGATGTCGGACGAGGAGCTGCTGGCCGTGGAGCGGGCCGCCTGTCCGACCACCGGGTCCTGTGCCGGCATGTATACGGCCAACACGATGGCCGCCGCCGCCGAGGCCCTGGGGATGTCGCTCCCGGGGGCGGCCTCGCCGCCCGCGGTGGACTACCGGCGCGAGGTCTTCGCTCGGGGGTCCGGCGTGGCTGCCGCGAAGCTGCTGGAGCTCGGGATCCGGCCGCGCGACATCATGACCAAGCCCGCCCTCGAGAACGCGATCGCCGTGGTGATGGCGCTGGCCGGCTCAACGAACGCGGTGCTGCACCTGATCGCGATCGGCCACGAGGCCGGTGTTGATCTGAGGCTGGACGACTTCGACCGGATCTCACGCCAGGTCCCGCACCTGGTGGATGTCCGGCCGGCCGGACGGTTCGTGATGAGCGATCTGGACCGAGCAGGCGGCGTGCCCGTGGTGATGAAGGAGCTGCTCGAGGCCGGGATGCTCCACGGCGACTGCCTCACCGTGACGGGTGAGACCGTGGCCGAGAACCTCGCGGCGATGGAGATCCCGGAGCCGGACGGCGACGTGGTGCGGCCGGTCTCCGAGCCGATCCACGCCGAGGGCGGCACGGCGATCCTCCACGGCTCGCTCGCCCCCGAGGGCTCGGTGATGAAGATCGCCGGGGCCGAGGGCTTGGACTTCCGGGGCACCGCGCGGCCCTTCGACTCCGAGCAGGCCGCGTTCGACGCCCTCACCTCGGGGAGGCTGAAGGCGGGGGACGTCATCGTGATCCGGTACGAGGGGCCGAGGGGCTCGCCCGGCATGCCCGAGATGCTCGCCGTGACCGCGGCGGTCGCGGGCGCGGGTCTCGGCGCCGACCTCGCGCTGATCACCGATGGCCGGTTCAGCGGCGCGACGAAGGGTTACAGCGTGGGCCATGTTGCGCCCGAAGCCTTCGTGGGCGGACCGATCGCGCTCGTCCGAGACGGCGACCAGATCGTGATCGATGCGGCGAACCGCCGGCTGGACCTGCTGGTCGAGGAGGCCGAGCTCGACCGCCGCCGCGCCGCATGGAGCGCTCCCGAGCCCCGGTACGCGACCGGCGCCCTGGCCAAGTACGCGCGGCTGGTGGGCTCGGCGTCGCGGGGGGCGGTCACCTCGTGACGAGGCTCACGGAACCCCCGGTCCTCGAGTGCCGGGAGTGCGGCGCGCGCTACCCGGTGGAGCCCCTTACGATCTGCGAGGAGTGCTTCGGGCCGCTCGAGCCGTGGTACGACCTGTCCGCGATCGACGGCACGGACTTCCGCAACCACGCGGAGGCCGGCCCACCCACGCTGTGGCGGTACGAGATGCTGCTGCCCGGCGGCCCAGGCGTGCGGAGGGTGGACCTGGGGGCCGGCTTCACCCCGATGCGGCGTGCCGAGCGCCTCGGTGAGCGCCTGGGGATCGAGAAGCTCTGGATCAAGGACGACTCGGGCAACCCGTCGAACTCGTTCAAGGATCGGGTGGTCTCGGTCGCCATCACGGTGGCTCGGGCGTTCGGCTTCGAGGCGATCAGCTGCGCCTCCACCGGGAACCTGGCCAACGCCACCGCCGCGCACGCCGCGAAGGCGGGGATGCCCGCCTACGTGTTCGTGCCCGACGACCTGGAGGTGGCCAAAGTCCTGGCCACCGAGGCCTACGGGGCCAAGGTGGTGGCGGTCGACGGCAGCTACGACGACGTGAACCGCCTGTGCTCCGAGGTGGCCGAGGCCCTGCCCTGGGCGTTCGTGAACGTGAACATGCGGCCGTTCTACACGCAGGGCTCGAAGACCCTGGGGTTCGAGACCGCCGAGCAACTGGGCTGGCGGCTGCCCGACCACGTGGTGGTGCCGATCGCCTCGGGTGCCCTGCTCACCAAGGTCCATACGGCCTTCCAGGAGCTGATCGCGATCGGGGCCGTCGAGGAGACGCCCTACCGGATCAGCGGGGCTCAGCCCGAGGGCTGCTCGCCGGTGGCCCAGGCCTTCGCCGCGGGCACCGAGGAGGTGAAGCCGGTCAAGCCGAACACGATCGCCCGCTCCCTCGGGATCGGCAACCCGGCCGACGGCTACTACGCCATCCGGATCGCGAACCACACCGGTGGGGCGATCGACGCCTGCGCCGAGGACGAGGTGATCGAGGGCATCCGTCTGCTCGCCGAGACCGAGGGCGTGTTCACCGAGACGGCCGGCGGAGTGACGATCGCGGTGCTAAAGCGTCTGCGCGAGGCCGGCGTGATCGAGGCCGACCACGAGACGGTCGCCCTCATCACCGGCAACGGGTACAAGACGATCGAGGCGCTGCAGGGCACCCTCGAGCCTACCTACCACGTCGAGCCCGACCTCGACGCATTCCTGGCCGCCCTTGGCCCCTGATCCGCCCGATGGCGCTGGTCCATCCTGACCATGCCCCAACGGTCCGAGAGCGAGACGGGGAAGGCTCCCGGCCTCGGCGCTCGCGTACCCTGGGCGAGCCATGGCGGACGTGCTGCGTGTGCAGGGGGCGGAGGTTCGGATCGGCGGACGGCGGATCCTGGGGCCGCTATCGCTGTGTATCGATCCGGGCGAGCGGTGGGTGGTCCTCGGCTCGAACGGCTCGGGCAAGACGACCCTGCTGCGACTGGCCGGCGCGCTCCGGCAGCCGAGCGCCGGCACCGTCGAGGTCCTGGGCGAACGCCTCGGGGCCACCGACGTCCGAGCGCTCCGCGCCCGGATCGGGTTCGTGGGGCACGCGGTGGCCGACGAGCTCCCGCCGGGACTTTCGGTGGTCGACGCCGTCCTCACCGGCAAGCGTGCCACCCTGGTGACCTGGATGCAGCAGCTCGGCCACGCCGATCGGCGGCGAGCCGCGGTGCTGCTCGAGCACGTGGGGTGCGCGCAGCTGGAGGGGCAACCGTTCAGGCAGTGCAGCCAGGGCGAGCGCCAGCGGGTCCTGCTGGCCCGGGCGCTGTTCGGTAACCCCGAACTGCTCCTGCTGGACGAGCCGGCGGCCGGGTTGGACCTGCCGGGGCGCGAGTCCCTGATCCGAGCGCTCGAAGCGGCCGACGATCTGGGCTCGACCCCCAGCGTCCTGGTCACGCACCACCTCGAGGAGATCCCGCCCACCACCACGCACGCGGCGCTTCTTCGGGCCGGCGAGGTCGTGGTTCAGGGGCCGGTGGACGAGGTCCTCCTCGACGAGCCCGTGAGCGCCTGCTTCGATCTGCCCGTCCGGGTCGGCCGCAAGGGCTCGCGGTGGTCGGCGGTGTCCCTCGAACGGCCTACCGGACATCTGGCCTGAACGGGCGGGTTGACAGGTCGCCGATGGCCTCTAGACTGATGTGACCATGTCGACGAGCGAGACGTTCTCCGTTTCCGGGAAGCAGTCGCTCGTACTTATTACCTAGGCGCGGCCAGGCCCAGGGAGGCCTGCGTCGCGCCGGATGCCCTCCGCGGATGCGGGGGGTTTTTTCTACCCCCGATCCAGGGCCGCCGGCCGCACGGGAACCCCGGGCCACGCGAGGAAGGAGCAGACCATGAGGTACGAGTTCGAGCGGGACGGCCGCACGGTGGCCAGCGTCCTGTGGGAGGGCCCGGCACAGGTCACGGTCGACGTGGCCGACCCGGCCGACCGCCCTCAGTTCGACCGGTTCTTCGGAGCCGAGGTCGTGTACATGGACGCGGGCTTCGACTTCGGGGGCGGGATGAGCGAGAGCGGTCTGACCAGCCGCCGGCGCGACTGGACCCCGTGGGAGTTCGAGCGCGCCTGTCGCAATCTGGCCCACAAGCTCGGGTGCACGGTCCACCGGGTGGAGACGGGGCCGGTCGAGGCCCGACCCGAGGAGGTCGCCAGCCGATGAGGGTGACCGGCGCCCAGGCTCTGTTCAAGGCCCTGGAGGGCGAGGGGGTCGACCTGGTCTTCGGGATCCCCGGCGGAGCCATCCTGCCCGCCTACGACCCGCTGATCGATTCGAGCATCCGCCACGTCCTGACCCGCCACGAGCAGGGCGCCGGCCACGCCGCCGAGGGGTACGCCTGGGCCACCGGGAAGGTCGGCGTATGCATCGCCACGTCCGGGCCCGGTGGCTGCAACCTGGTGACGCCTCTCGCCGACGCGAAGATGGACTCGGTTCCGCTGGTGGCCATCACGGGCCAGGTGAACTCCGCCGCGGTCGGCAACGACGCCTTCCAAGAGGCGGACATCACCGGCATCACGATGCCGGTCACCAAGCACAACTTCCTGGTGAAGGACCCTGGCGACGTCGCCGAGACCATCCGGGAGGCCTTCCACATCGCCTCCACGGGGCGCCCCGGCCCGGTCCTGGTTGACCTGCCCAAGGACATCCTGATCGAAGAGACCGAGTGGACCTGGCCCGAGCGTGTGGAACTGCCGGGCTACAAGCCCACCACCAAGGGCAACCTCAAGCAGGTCCGCGAGGCGGTCCGATCGATCATGGCGGCGGAGCGCCCGGTCCTGTACGTGGGCGGCGGCGTGATCAAGGCGAACGCCACGAAGGAGCTGTTCGAGCTGGCCACCGAGGGCAACCTCCCCGTGGTCACCACGCTCATGGCCCGCGGTGCGTTCCCCGACGACCACGAGCTGGCCTTCGGGATGCCGGGGATGCACGGAGGCTACACGGCCGTCACGGCCCTACAGAAGACCGATCTCCTGGTGGCCCTGGCCTCGCGGTTCGACGATCGGGTGACCGGGCAGCTGTCCACGTTCGCGCCGAACGCCAAGGTGATCCACCTGGATATCGACCCGGCCGAGATCGGCAAGAACCGCCGCGCCGACGTGCCGATCGTGGGGGACGCCCGGGATGTGATCTCCAAGCTGGTGGCGGAGCTCCGGCGGCGCCAGGAGGAGGCCGGCGGCCCTCCGGACCGCTCCGGGTGGCTCGGCGTGCTCCGCTCGTGGATGGAGCGTTACCCCTACACCTACGAGCAGCCGGACGATGGGCCACTGAAGCCGCAGTTCGCGATCCAACGCCTCTACGAACACGCACGGGATGCCATCGTGGTGGCCGGCGTGGGCCAGCACCAGATGTGGGCCTCGCAGTTCTGGCGGTTCAACGAGCCGAGGACGTGGATCAACTCTGGCGGGCTCGGGACCATGGGGTTCGCCGTGCCGGCCGCCCTGGGTGCCGCGGCCGGCCGGCCGGACCGGCGCGTGATCGCGATCGACGGGGACGGCTGCTTCCAGATGACTGCCCAGGAGCTGGCCACGTCCAGCACCGAGGGGATCCCGTTCGTCACGGCGATCATGAACAACGGCTACCTCGGCATGGTCCGGCAATGGCAGGAGCTCTTCTACCGAGAGCGCTACTCGCAGGTGGAGCTCACGCAGACCACCCCCGACTACGTGAGGCTGGCCGAGGCCTACGGGGCGGTCGGCCTCCGCGCCGAGCACCCGGACGAGGTGGACCCGGTGATCGAGAAGGCCCTGTCCGTCGAGGACCGCAGCGTGGTGATCGACTTCCGCTGTGACCCCGGAGAGATGGTCTTCCCGATGGTCCCGGCCGGGGCCAGCAACGACGACATCATCGTGGGTCCCGGCGGCCTCCGGCCGGTGGACGACCCCGCGGAGGCTCCCATCGCATGAACGGCAACGGATCCCTCCACACCATCTCGGTCCTGGTCGAGGACAGGCCGGGCGTCCTGACCCGGGTGGCCGGGCTGTTCGCGGCACGCGGATTCAACATCGACTCGCTGGCCGTGGGTCCCACCGAGGAGCGCGGTCTGTCACGCATGACCCTGGTGGTGAACGTCGAGAGCAAACCGCTCGAGCAGGTCGGC